>JBPCLS010000383.1:0-2891 GCA_051003055.1 Casimicrobiaceae bacterium | reverse complement strand
ACTCTCCCCATAGACTTTCGGAAGTTGTGTCCGGGACCCGCCACTACGCTGCGCCAAGTTTGTAAATTCGGGTCGGGGTCGTCCGGCCGCGCACCAGCGCCTCGTCCAACAATTCGAACGCAAACCGTTCCGGTCCCGCGAGTTCGCGCGTCTGCTCGGAAACGATGATCGCGGTTCCGTACTGCTTATTCAGCGCCTCGAGCCTAGAGGCGATGTTGACCTCGTCGCCGACGACCGTATAGCCCATCCGGTCCGGTGTTCCGATTGACCCGTAGATGACGACGCCGGTGTTGATGCCGATGCGCGCCCGTAGCGTCAAGCCATCGCCGAACGTCTTGGTCTTCAACAATGTCTGAATTTCCATTGCGGCCTGAACAGCATTCGCCGCGTGATCCGGGATGAGCCGCGGCGCGTTGAACGTGGCGAGAATCGCATCACCCTGGAACTGATCGATGACGCCGTCGTACCGTGCCACCGGCTCCGCGACCGCGGCGTAAAACGCGTTGAGCGTGCGCACCAGTTGCTCCGGCGCGAGGCGCTCGGAAAGCGAAGTGAAGCCTTCGAGGTCGAGGAACAACATCGTCACTTCGCGTGGTTCGCCGACGCCGAGGCGCACGCCTTCATCCGAAGTCTTGATGAGGGTGGCGACTTCCTCCGGCACGAAGCGCGCGAGGTCCTGGTTGGTCTCGCTCTCGGTAACGGCGAAGGTGAGCAGGCGCCGGTTGCGCATGATCGCGAAACCGAGGACGCCGGTAACGACGAGAATCGCGATCACCTTGTCGACTTCGGCACCGAGCAGAACGCTGTTCGACGTCATGTAAATCACGTAGTCATGGGTGATCATGGTGTCGCGCGGATCAACGGTGATCACGTACGCGACGAGTATGATCCAGCCGACGACGGCGACGGCGCCCGCCGTCACCACCTTGCGTGCATCGAAATTGAGCGTACGTAGCGCAATGAAAATGAACACGTAGAGCAAGGTCGGCGCCTTCAAGTAAAACGACGGCGGCTGGTGATACTGCAGATGAAAGCTCCAGATCAAGCCGAGGAGGAGCGACATGTCGATGACGATGGACACGTAGCGCAGCCATTCGGGCAGCCGGTGCCGGTGCGCAAGGAACAGGCGCAGCAGCGTGAACGCGAGATACACGGCAAGCACCCAGGGCACCGGACGGAACGGAGCATCGGCGCTGAAGGTTTTCGGTGACACCAGATAGACGAGGAAAAAACCCGATACCACCGCCATCTGAATCCAGCCCACCAGAATTTCGCTTCTGTCCTCCTGCGCCTGGACCCGTGTCGCCACGCGCTCAGGCAAGGGCGGCCGTTGCCTCAGACGCGCGAGCATTCCTTTCCACGGGATCTTCAGCGCTAAAGGCATGGCGGCTTCCCTTTCCTCAAACCTTCTCCGGCGAAACGCCGGTCGGGGTCGCTGGCGCCATGCTTGACGGCGAGTTGATGGCAGCCCCCAACGGCACATTGCATTCGACAAGCGAGATCGTCCCGTCGTGCGCGACCGCAAACCGGTGCACGGTGCCGGGTTGCAGCCGGATCGGGGGCTTGCAGGTCATGTCCCAGCCGGTGGCGGCGGCCAGGACGACGCGCAGCACGCCATTGTGGCTGACCGCGACAACCGGCTCTTCACCCACCGCCGCGCAGGCCAGCCAGTGTTGCACGCGGTGAAGCACGTCGCGCGGGCTTTCTCCGCCAGGCGGCCGGAAATCGAGCCCCAGCGTTTCCATGCGTGCGAACTCCGCGCCGAAGCGCGCACGAAGCTCGTCGAGCCGGAATCCTTCCCACTCGCCCCAGTCCATTTCGATCAAGGCGTTCTCGCACCGCGGCTTGGCCCCGCTTAAGAGTTGGGCCGTCTCCACCGCGCGGCGCAGGGGGCTCGACACCCATTGCACCGGCGCTGCGGGCTCGGCGGGCACACGCCACGCGCGTACCTCATCGCGCCCGCGCGCACTTAATGGAATGTCGCGGCGACCTTGCATCCGGCCCTGCTCGTTCCACGCTGTGCTGCCATGCCGGAGGAGGGAAACGATCATCGCGTTGCCGTCGCAACAGGTGCGGACGCCGCGACGGCGGCACGATTCGCCACGGCGCGCCGCAACAGAACATCGATACGCGCCGCGGCGGCTGGAAGATCGTGCTGAGCCCGGACGTAGGCCCACGCCTCACGACCCATCCGCTGCCGCACTTCGGCGTTGCGCAGCAGGCGCAGCGTCGCTTCAGCGAACGCTTCAGCGTCACCCGGTGCAACCAATACACCGGTCCTACCCGAGGCTACGACGGCGGCAACGCCGCCGGAATTGCCTCCCACCACGGCCAGGCCGCACGCCTGCGCCTCGATGAACACCATGCCGAACGCTTCGTCGATCGCCGGCCAGAGAAAAAGGTCGGCCTCCCGCAGCAATGCGGCGACGCGGTGAGCGGGTTGCGCGCCGGCAAAGTGGACCCGGCCTGGGTCGATGCCGGCAAACGCCGCCCACACTTGCGGGCGCGCCGGGCCATCGCCTACCACCACCAGATCCCACGCGTGGTGCGCGATGCGCGCCAACGCCGTCGCGAGCAGCCGGTATGACGCAAGCTTGGCGCCGGGACGCATCATTGCCACGGTGATCAGCCGCACGCGCGCTCCGCTCCGCGCGGCGTGGGGGGTGGGCAGCGCGTCGGAACCAGCGAAAGCGGCAAGATCGAGAAACGGCGGCAGCAAGTCTGCGACTGCGGACGCGCCGCGCACATTCTGCACCCCTTCGACGTCAACCGGATTGAGATGGAGCACCGCGTCAGCGGCTTGGACCGCGGCGATCGAACCGGCGTATCCCCACGCCCACGGCCCGTGTTGTTGCTTGGCAGCCACCGACGCCTCCGCCACCACATACGCA
>JBPCLS010000382.1:0-2874 GCA_051003055.1 Casimicrobiaceae bacterium | reverse complement strand
TTTGGAACGATGCGAGACACTCAATGCTTAAGCGAACGCCATTCTACCGTCTATCCGATCGCGGCTGGCTCCATCGATCCAGCGCCATAGAGAGCGCTGCCGAAACGCGGTGCTACCATTTGATAAGCCCGCAAGCATTCGTATCCGTCCCGCTCTCCTATGCCGATCCGCGTCGCTTTCAACGCGACCCCGCTGTTGTCTCCGCTTACCGGCATCGGCAATTACATCGTAAATCTTGGCGCCGCATTCGCGGCGACAGGTGAAATTGACGCGCATTCGTTCTATGGATATCGATGGCGCCGCGGGGTCCCAACGTCGCTTGGCGAAGGGACGGGTGAGGCTGCACAAAAGCTGCGTGATGTCATAAAGCCCTGGATTCCGTTCAAGCGAGAACTGCGGCAAGTTCAGCAACAGATCGCGTTTGGCTACGGATTGCGCAAACGCGCCATCGAGGTCTACCACGAGCCGAACTACGTTCCAGTTTGTTACGACGTCCCGGTCGTCATCACGGTGCACGACCTGTCGTGGTTGCGATACCCGGAAACCCATCCCACCGACCGGGTTCGCTGGCTTGAACGCGGACTTCCCCGCGCAATCGAGCGTGCGGCAGCCATCATCGTCGACTCGGACTTCGTGCGGAAAGAGGTCTTGGCCGCGTTTTCCGTCCACGCAGCAAAGGTTCGCACGGTTCACCTGGGGGTCGCTGCTGAATTTCACCCGCGCGACGCGGCGGCGACCGCCGCGACGCGATTGCGCTACAAGCTGGAACATCGCGGTTATGTTCTAGCCGTTGCCACCATCGAACCACGAAAAAATCTGACGCATGTGTTGAACGCTTATGCATTGTTGCCCGAAGCGTTGCGCGCGCGATTTCCGCTCGTCATTGCAGGGGCGGTGGGATGGCGCGCGGCGCAAATGGAATCCACGCTAAAAGTGCTGGCCGGCCGCGGTCAGTTGCGCTTCCTGGGCCGCGTCCCGCCGGCGGAGCTGCCGGCTCTCTACGCGGCGTCCGCCGTGTTCGTCTTTCCTTCCTATTATGAGGGCTTTGGTCTGCCGCCTCTGGAAGCGATGGCGTCCGGCGTCCCGGTGATTTTTTCGAGCCGCGCGTCGTTACCGGAGGTCGTCGGCGACGGCGGCCTCGGCGTCGACCCTGATCGCCCGGAGGAGACCTGCATGTATCTTCGCGCGTTGCTGGGGGATGCAGCACGCCGAGACGAAATCGCGCGCCGCGGCATCGCTCGCGCGGCTCTGTTCACGTGGAGCGGTTGCGCGCGAGCCACGTCGGCTGTCTATCGCGAAGCGACCGAAGGGCAACCCGGCGCGGCTTAGCGCCCCAGTTTTGCTATGATTTAAGGCTTTGCCGCATGCGAGCGACTAATCAGATGGCCAGAAAAACGGCGACGGCGCCAATCGCCGACCTTCTGGCCACAGACGTCACGCATCGAGCGAACGCGACCCGCAATGGCTAAAGCGGCACTGATCACCGGCGTTACTGGACAGGACGGCGCGTATCTCGCTCAACTGTTGCTTGGCAAGCAATACCAGGTGTTTGGCATGCTTGCCCGCCGCGGCTCGGACTCATTGTGGCGGTTGCGGGAGTTGGGTGTGTTGGATCAGGTGACGCTCATCGACGGCGATCTGATCGACCAGGGCGCAATTCTGCGCGCGCTGCAAGAAAGCGGCGCCTCCGAAGTTTACAATCTCGCCGCCCAGAGTTTTGTCGCCACTTCCTGGAAACAACCGGTCTTGACCGCGCAGGTGAGCGGTGTCGGAGCGTTGAACGTCCTCGAGGCGATTCGACTCCATGATCCAAAAATTCGCTTCTACCAGGCCTCGACCAGCGAAATGTTTGGCCTGATCCATTCGGAGCGACAGGACGAATCGACGCCGTTCTACCCGCGCAGTCCGTATGGAGTCGCCAAACTTTTCGCGCACTGGAGTACGGTCAACTATCGCGAGAGCTTCGGCTTGCACGCGTCGAGCGGGATCTTGTTCAACCACGAATCCCCGCTGCGCGGGATCGAGTTTGTAACGCGTAAAGTCACCGATGGCGTCGCCCGAATCAAACTGGGCAAACAAAAAGAGCTGCGGCTTGGCAACATCGGCGCAAAGCGTGATTGGGGCTTCGCCGGGGACTATGTCGATGCGATGTGGCGGATGCTGCAACAAGATACGCCGGATGATTACGTTATTGCGACGGGGATCTCAACCACGGTGCGCGATATGTGCAGGATCGCCTTCGAGCACGTCGGCCTGAATGGCGACGACCACGTTGTCGTGGATCCTGCTTTCTACCGCCCGGCCGAGGTGGACGTGCTGCTCGGGAACCCGCAGAAGGCGCGATCCGTGCTGGGATGGTCCGCGCAAACGTCGCTGGAGGAGCTCATTGCGATGATGGTCGATGCCGATCTGCGTCGCGTGAGGCGCGAATAGCTGCGTTGCCGTGACAAAAAGGAAAATAGCAGTTGACGGCGAAGAGCGGAAATGTTGTATAATCGCGCCTCTTTGCACCTCCTTATTTCAGGGGGCGTGCGAACTGCTCTTTAACAATTCGCAACCGATAGGTGTGGGTGCTGTGGCTCGGGGGCGTTCTTGGCACGGGGTAACCAGTGTGTCCGGGGCGCAGTCCAAGAGTAGCAGTGCTCACACGACGCAATGGGGTTCTAGCCGTTGAGGTACGGGTCAAACCGTGCGTCGGCGGTTGGAACCTTAGCAAGTCTTGCCCTAGTTCTTCGGAGCTGGGACAAGGCCAACGTCGATTGAGAGAACTTGTCAAAGATCGAACTGAAGAGTTTGATCCTGGCTCAGATTGAACGCTGGCGGCATGCTTTACACATGCAAGTCGAGCGGCAGCGCGGGGGCAACCCTGGCGGC
>JBPCLS010000381.1:0-5308 GCA_051003055.1 Casimicrobiaceae bacterium | reverse complement strand
GTGCAGCGCCGCGCCGACGATCGAAATCGGCGCCAGAATCGCCGTCGCCAGCACGACATAAGAGAGCTGGCTAATCGTCGAGTACGCAAGCCTGCGCTTCAAGTTGTCCGCGCGCAGCGCCACGACCGACGCGGCCAATAGAGTGAACCCCGCCACATACGGTAACCAACTGAAGTCGGCGGTCGATGCCCCGATGCCGAACACGTACACGATGACCTTGACGATGGTGAAAACGCCCGCCTTGACGACCGCGACCGCGTGCAGCAGCGCGGATACCGGCGCGGGCGCCACCATGGCCGCGGGAAGCCAGCGGTGGAACGGCATCAGCGCGGCCTTGCCGATGCCAAACACGTAGAGTGCGAGCAGGACGGTCGCCGCACCTGCGGACAGCCGATCGCCGAGGATTCCACCGGGCGTGAAGTCGAGCGTTCCCGCGACCATCCACGTGGCCACGATTGCCGGCAACAGGAACACCGTGGAGGTCAGTAGGAGAAGTCCCAGATATGTGCGCCCGCCGCGCCTTGCCTCCTGATCCCCGTGGTGGGTCACCAGCGGATACGTGACCAAGGTCAACGCTTCATAGAATACGAGCAACGTCAGCAGATTCCCCGCGAATGCCACGCCGATGGTGCTGGCCAACGCAAGGGCGAAACAGACGTAGAAGCGCGTCTGCCGCGGCTCGTCGTTGCTTCGCATGTATCCGATCGAATAGACGCTGCTGACGAGCCACAGCACCGATGCCACAATTGCAAAGAGCAGTCCAAGCGGCTCGACGCGGAATTCGACTGCGAGACCGGGGAAGATGTCGAACCAGCGAACGGTGGGCTCGGCGCCATCGAGCACCGGCGGCAGCAGACTAGCGACGGCGGTGACGAGCGCGAGCGCCGTGGCGATGGAAGCGGCTTCGCGCAAATTCGGCGCGCGGTGGCTCGCGGCAATGAGAGCCGCACCGCCGATCGGCAGCATCAATGCGATGACGACGAGGCCCTCCGCGCTCATCGCACGCCTCGCAGCAGCAGATCCGCGGCCTGCCCGGCAAAGCCGATATTGAACGATGTCTCGAGCCCGAAGTAGACGCAGCCCGCCACCATCAGCCACGCGGGCACGAGCATCGTCAGCGGCATTTCACCTAGGCGAGGCACTTCGGGAGCCGGCTCCTGGAAGTAAGCCGTTTCCACGAAACGCCATACGTACACGACTGCAATCAGCGAGGTCGCAACGATCAGCGCTGCGAGCAGCCAGTAGCCACGCTCGACCGCCCCCACGATCAGGTACCACTTGGTCGTGAAACCAGCCGTTCCGGGAATACCGATCAAGCTCAATCCTGCCAGTACGACGCCGAACGAGGTCAGCGGCATGCGGGCAGCCAAGCCGGCGATTTGCCGAAAGGAGGTGCCTCCATAGCGCAGCGCGATTCCTCCCGCCAGCAAAAAGAGTGCGCCCTTGCTCAGCGCGTGATTGAACAGATGCGCGATGGCACCCGTCAGTCCGGGCGCATTAGCGAGGCTGATTCCCAATGTTATGTAGCCGATCTGGCCGACGCTCGAATACGCGAGCATCCGCTTCAGATCGGTCTGGAAGACGGCAACCAGCGACGCGGTCACGATCGCAGCGACCGAGAGGAGCAGCAGCACGTCGCCGAACGGCAATCGATCAAAGACCAGTGGTTGCCCGAACACCATAAAGTAGAAGCGCACGAGCACATACACGGAAACCTTGGTCGCCGTAGCGGCGATGAACGCGGTGACTGCCGACGGTGCGTACGCGTAGGCGTTCGGCAGCCACTGATGCAGCGGAAAGAGCGCGAGCTTTAACCCTATCCCAACGGTGATGAAGGCGAGAGCGGCGAGGACCGGCCGTACATCCGTGACGGCCGGAAGGCGGGTAGCCAGATCGGCGAGATTGAGTGTTCCCGTCATCAGATACAGTAACCCGATGCCGATGACGTAAAAAGTGGCACCGATTGTCCCCATGACCAGATATTGGTAGGCGGCAACCAGCGCTTTGCGCTGCTGTCCGAGCGCAATCATCGCGTACGTCGAGAGCGAAGAAATCTCGAGGAACACGAACAGGTTGAACACGTCGCCGGTGATCGCGATGCCCAGTAGCCCCGCCAGACACAGGCAGTACAGCGCGTAGAAGAGATACTGCTGTTCGCGGCGCAACTCGGCCGCGATACTGACGCGCGCATAAGGCATTACCACCGCGCCCACGGCCGCTACCAGCACCAGCACAAAGGCGTTGAGCGCGTCGACCCGGTACTCGATCCCCCAGGGCGGCGGCCAGTTGCCGATCGCGTAGGAGATCGTGCCGACCTCCAGCACGCGCGCGACGAGAAGGATGGCGATTACCAGCGCCAGCCAGCTCACCACGGTGGCGAGCAACCACGCGAAGCCGGCGCGGCGCACGAGCACGATCAGCGGCGCGCAGACAAGCGGCAGCACCACCTGCAGCGCTGGAAGGTGTTCGAGCATCAGCGCTTAAAGCTGTGCCTTGGAATCCTCAGCCAGGATCTCGTCTTCCTCGGCCGTTCCGTACGCCTCGCGAATGCGCACGACGATGGCGAGGCCAAGCGCGAGTGTGGCGACTCCTACGACGATCGCGGTAAGGATCAGCACATGGGGCAGCGGATTGGAATACGTCTTGAATTGCTCGCTCAAGATCGGAGCGGTACCACCGATCAACTTGCCCGGTGCGATGTAGAGCAGATACACCGACGTCTGGAAGATCCCCAGGCCGATCAGCTTTTTGACGAGGTTGCCGCGCGCGATCACGATGAACAGTCCCGCCATCATCAGGAACACAGTGATCGCATAGCTGTAATGGCTGGCGATGTTCATTCCACGCTCACGGATCGCGCGTGCGCCCGGCGAACAGGTAGAAAATCTTGAGCATCGCGCCCGAGACGGTGATCCCCACACCGACCTCGACCCAGAAGATCCCGCGTTCCTGGCCATGCACGCGGTCGGCACTCAGCACGAAATAATCCAGATAGTTGCCGCCGAGTACGAGACCCGCGAGGCCCACGCTCGCATACAGGAACACGCCGGCCGCCAGCATGCTTTCGACAACGGCGTCCGGCAAAAGACGCCGCGCCGCCGGCAATCCGAAAATCAGTACGTAGAAAACGATCGCCGCGGCGGCAATCACCCCGGCTTGAAAGCCACCTCCTGGTCCCAACTCGCCATGGAACTGCACGTAAAGCGCAAACAGGATCATGCCGGGAATGAGGAGTTGCGCGAGCACGCGCAGGACGAGATCGCGCCTCATCGTGCGTCCTCCTCGGTGCGCGCGCGGCGCCTGCGGAGCAGCGCAATCACGCCAACCCCCGCGGCGAACACGACGGTGGTCTCGCCCAACGTGTCGTAGCCGCGATAGCTTGCGAGCACTGCGGTCACGACGTTCGGAACCCCGGTTTCCTTGAGCGAATCGCTCAAGTAGCGCGGCACCACGTGCGTATGGATCGGTGCGTCGGGATCGGAAAAAGCGGGCAACCCGAGCGTTCCGTACGTGAGCGCCAACCCCACGGCAATGGATACGATCAGCGGCAGGCCGGGGCGATGCAGTGGCTTCGCCTCTTCACCGCGGGTCAGGTAGAGAGCTGCGAGCAACAACACCGTCGAGACCCCCGCGCCCACCGACGCTTCGGTCATCGCAACGTCCACCGCATCGAGCGCGACCAGCACCGATGCCATCAGAAAGCTGTAGATGCTCGTCATGACGACGACGGCGAACAGATTCCGCTGCCTCGCCATGGCCACGACCAGCACTGCCATGAGTGTGAGCAGCGCGTTGATCGTCAGCGCTTCGATGGTTCGTCCCCTCGCGCGAGCAAGGGCTTCAATCCGCGCACCAAGGCCGCCTTGGCCAACGCATGTGTCGCCGTTGGACTCGTAAAGAAGATCAACGCTGCGAGAAATCCCAGCTTCACCGTGACGAGCGTCATGCCTGCCTGCAGCATGAGCCCGACCAGCAGCAGGCCTACGCCCAATGTGTCAGTGACGCTCGCCGCGTGCATCCGGGTGAAAAAATCGGGCATTCGCAAGAGTCCCAGCGCCCCAACCACGCAGAAGAATCCGCCGGCGACGATGAACAGCCAACTCACGACGTCGAGCAGGAGCGTCACGATCCGAGCCGATCTTCACCGGGATCGCCGGGATCGCCGGGATCGCCGAGATCGCCTTGGCGGAAAAACTTGAGGACGGCGATTGTGCCGACCACGTTCAACAAACCGTAAACGAGCGCAAGGTCCAGAAATTCGGGCCGCCCGGTCAGAAAGCCCAGCACGGCAACCAGCAGCATGGCGACCGTCCCCAACATGTTCGCCGCCTGCAGCCGGTCGAACACCGTCGGACCCAGGACAGCTCGGGCGATAACAAGCGCAAAAGTCACAAGCAAGGCAAGCGCCGCAGCAGCGAACATCATCGGTTGCCTTCGAGTCGCGTGACGCGCCGGTCCATCTCGCTGTCGACGCAACCTGCGGCACCGGCCTTGGTGAGCGCATGCACGAGAAATTCGTTCGCGTCACCTTCGACGGTGATCGTACCGGGCGTGAGCGTAATGGAGTTGGCATGGATCACCAAACCGACCACGCTTCGCTGGGTCGGCGTGAAGCGCACCAGCGTCGGACTGATCGGTAGTTTCGGATCAAGGATCGCTTTGGACACACCCCAGCCCGCTTTTGCGATTTCCGTCAAGAGCCAGGGCCAGTAGCCAAGCGCCCGCAGCATCGTCCCGATCGAGCGATCGCCGCGCTCGGCCATGTCCATTCGCTGTGCGAACCAGACGACGGCAATCGCCGAGCCCGCACCGGCCGCCATCAGGAACGCGGTGAAGTACCCGGACAGCAGCAGCCAGAACGCGAACAGCACGGCAAACGCGCCCAGGCTCGCAGACAATTTCATCAGGTCACCGGCTTCGCGCAGCGATTGATGGCTGCGGCGGACTACTCGACCATCGGCAGGTTGAGCTTGTTCGCTTTCGCGGTCTCGATTGCCTGCGCATAGCCCGCGTCGGCGTGCCGCATCACCCCGGTTGCAGGATCGTTCCATAGCACTCGCGCAATGCGCTTGGCGGCGGCTTCGCTGCCATCGCAGACGATGACCACGCCGGCATGTTGCGAGTAGCCCATGCCCACACCACCGCCGTGGTGGATGGAGACCCACGTCGCGCCGCCGGCGGTATTCAAAAGCGCGTTCAAGAGCGGCCAGTCGGAGACGGCGTCCGATCCGTCCCGCATTGCTTCGGTTTCCCGATTCGGGCTCGCGACACTGCCGGTGTCCAGGTGATCCCGCCCGATGACAATCGG
>JBPCLS010000380.1:0-6338 GCA_051003055.1 Casimicrobiaceae bacterium | reverse complement strand
CCTTCGAATCGGTCTTGCCGATCTTCTCCGTAATGGCCTTCACGACGTACATGCCGCTGTAGCCCTTCATGCCGTTGTGATCGCTCTTGTATTTGTATTCGCCCTGGAACTTCTGATCGAACGCCTTGATCGTCGGCTGCGGCGCATCGACCGTGAGACCAACGTGCGCCACGGCGCCGTTCGCGGCATCGCCGGCAAGCTCGATGACCTTCTGCCCGGTTAGTGTCGTCTCGCCAATGATCGGTTTGTCGTAGCCCTGCTTCTTCAGCTCGCGCAGCGCCCGAGCTGATTCCTCTTCGTTGGTGTAGACGAACAGCGCGTCGGCGCCGGACTGCTTGGCCTTCAACACGGCACCGGAGAAATCGACCTGACCCGGATCGGTTGGTATATCGGCGACGACTTTGACGCCTTGCGCGTCGAGCGCCTTCGCCATCATGTCGCGGCCGCCCTTGCCGAAGTCGTTATTGACCCAGACTATCGCCACTGACTTTGCCTTGACCGCGTCCTTGATGTACTTCGCGACTTTGGGCATCGCCGTGGATTGTGTAAACGACGTGCGAAACACGTACGGGTTGCCTTGTTGCGTGATCCCTGCGGCCTCACCGCCGGTGAAATTGGGGATCTCGGCGCGTTTCGTCTCCGCCATGCTGACGATGATCGAGCCCGAGAATACCGGACCCATGACGACGTAAGCACCCTGGTCGACCGCCTTCTGCGCAAGCGCTTTGGCGACACCGGGGTTTGATTGCGTGTCCATGGACGTGTATTCGATCTTCCGCCCGAGGATGCCGCCGGCGGCGTTGATCTCCTTCACCGCGAGCTTGACGCCGTTGTCGAAATTGGTGCCGGCGGTGGCGCCGGTGCCGGACAATTCCACGAGCCCGACGATGGCAACCGGGCGCTGTTGCGCCAGCGCCGGGATGGCCACTGCAAAGGCGAAGATGGCGGCGGCGAGCCGCGCGTGATGGTTCATGTTTCCTCCTGTTGTAATCCTTGGTTGATCTACACGGGTTGTTCAGGCGAGCTTCGCGACCGAGCGCACCTCCTCCGCGGTCGCCACGGGAAAGTCTAAAAATGAAAGCTAGAGCGGAATTGGCTCGAACAGCATATCGGTCCTGACCGGAATGGGCAGCCTTTTTCACTTCATGCGTTTGTGCGTTTATCGAACTTTATGTTCGAATTCCGCAATATATTAGATATCGGCCGCGCGCATTGTCAATGCCGATTATCGAAAACTTGTGCGATAATCGACTATAATCTACCACTGATTTTCCTACATGCCCCTGGAACGTCATCATGCGCAAGACCCGCCCCTCGAGTAACGAACCAGCGACATTGGCGAACGCACGGCGCCCCGGCGCCACGCGCCCAGACGGCGCGAGTACCCTGACTGCCGCCGGAGAAATTCAGGCGCTCTCCGGCGATCCCAACTTCATGACTTCGCTCGCCCGCGGACTCACGGTGATCCGCGCGTTCTCGCAGCACCGGCACCGCCAGTCGATCGCCCAGCTGAGTCATCGCACCGGCATCCCGCGGGCGGCCGTGCGCAGATGTCTTTATACGCTGCAGAAGTTGGGTTACGTCGCCGTCGATGAGGGCCGCGCCTATGCGTTGCGCCCGCAGATCCTGGCGCTCGGGCACGCGTATCTCTCCTCGGCGCCGCTGGCCACCTCGGCGCAGCCGCTGTTGAACCAGGTGAGCGAGGCGATCCACGAGTCGTGCTCGATGGCCGTTCTCGACGGCGAGGATATCCTATACGTGGCGCGATCGTCGGCGAGCACGCGGATCATGTCGATCGACCTCGGCATCGGCAGTCGTTTGCCTGCGTTCTGTACGTCGATGGGAAGAGTCCTGGTGGCAGGTCTTGCACCGAACGAACTCGGCGCGTATCTGCGGCGGATGAAGTTCGTTCCCTATACCAACCGCACGATCGTCACCCGCGAGCAACTCAAGTCGGCGCTCGACACTACGCGGGCAGCGGGCTTTGCCGTCGTCGACCAGGAGCTCGAGATCGGATTGCGTTCGATCGCCGTCCCGGTGGCCGATCGTGACGGCCGCGTGGCCGCCGCAATCAACGTGAGCGTGCAGGCTGGGCGAATGTCGCTGGCGCAGATGGAGGCGACGCTCTTAGCGCCACTGCGAGTCGCTGCGCGCGAATTGGGAATGCTGCTCTCCGCTGGTTGAAGATGCAGTATCGATGAATGGCGGAAGGTGAGCGCGGAGAACATGGTCTCGGTCAGTAGATGAGGTTCGCGACGGAGCGCAGATGCTCGGGCGTCGTGGTCGGGAAGCCGAAGAACTCGAGGTAGGCCGGGATTTGCTCGAACAGCATGTCCGAGCCGACCTGCACCGTGCAGCCGCGCGCCTGGACCGCACGCAGAAACGCGGTCATCTCCTGCTTCATCACGACTTCTCCGACAAGGGCCGACGGCGAGATTCGTGAAACGTCCATCGGCAACGGGTCACCTTCGTTCATGCCCATCGGTGTCGCATTGACCACAAGGTCGTGGCCCGCGGGATCGCTGGACCTAGTGCGGACCTCCAGCGCAGGGTAGTGGTCGCGCAGGCGCTCGCCCAGCCGCTCGGCCGACGCAGCGTCGACGTCATAAAGGCTTATTGACGCGATGCCCTCAGCGGCCAACGACGCCGCGATGGCCGAGCCCACGCCGCCGCTGCCAACGACCAGCACGCGTGCTCCGCTCAACTGCCTGCCCTTGCGTCGTACCCCGCGCACGAATCCGGCGCCGTCGAACATATCGCCCAGCAGGCTGCCGTCGGGGCGGCGGAGGATGGCGTTGCATGATCCGGCGATCCGCACGGTTGGCGTCACCTCGTCGAGCAGGGCGACCGTGGTCACCTTGTGCGGCATCGTGATCAGCGCGCCGCGAATGTTGGTCAGCCTGAAGAGGGATTGCAAGACTTCCGGATAGTCGTCCGGCTTGACGCCCATCGGCACGACGACCGCGTCGACCCCTGCCTGCTCGAAGTAGGGGTTGTAGATCATCGGCGCCTTGAACGCTTCGGTCGGGTAGCCAATGTGCGCGATCAGCGAAGTCGTGCCGCGAATCATGACGCCCCTTTAGGCTTTGCCCGCGCGCGCCGCCGACACCGCGGCACGCAGTGCAAGCAGGTAGCTATCGACGCCAAAGCCGCAGATCTGCCCCTTGACGATCTCGGCGAAGACCGACACGTGGCGGAATGCTTCGCGCGCATGGATGTTCGACATGTGGACTTCCACCACCGGCACCGTCAGGATGGCCAGCGCGTCGCGGATCCCGTAACTGTAATGAGTCCATGCGCCGGCGTTGATCAACACGGCGTCGACGTTCTCCGTGAAGCCTTGGTGAATACGCTCGCACATATGGCACTCGCTGTTAGTCTGGAAGCTCTCCACCTCGACGTTGAGCTCCTGGCCCAGCGCCGTAAGCTTCGCGTCGATCTCGGCTAGCGTGATCGTCCCGTACTGCCCGGGATCGCGCTTGCCGAACATGTTGTGGTTGATGCCATGCAGCATGAGGACTTTCATGACGTTCCTTTGGTCCGTGGATTCAATGGGGCGTGATCGCGACGACCTGGCCGGTCTTCGCGGCCTCGACGATGGCCTCGGTAATGCGGAGGTTGGCCAAGCCGTCGCGGGCGCTGACAGCGGCTGCGCCTCTTTGCGCACGACCGCGCCGAAGTGTTCCATTTGGTGCTTCAACGGGTCGTCGCGCACCATACCGGCCACAAAAACCTCGAACGGCTTCCACCAGGAGCGGTCTTCCGCGCGCGAATAGGTTTTGACGCGCATCGTCGGAATCGACAGGCTGCCGAACGTCCCGGCGATAACGTAGCAATCCTCGTCCTCGTAGATCGAGTAAGCCGTGTTTTCCTGCGAGGTCTGCTCCCAGCTTCGCGGGCAGGCGGCGGTGTCGGACAGCATGAAGGTGCCGAGCGCGCCGTTGGCGAAGCGCAGGCTGATCGCGACCGTATCCTCGACCTGGAAGCCGCGCGTGGCGTTGGACGAGAACGCCTGCACCGCGACGATGTCGCCGCACAGCATGCGCAGGTTGTGCACCTCGTGAATCATGTTCAGCAGGATCGGGCCTGCACCGATCTCGCGGCGCCACGGCGCGTCGTCGAAGTAATGGTCGGGCTTGAAGAAGGTCGCGCTGCCCATCACCGCCACCAACCGTCCCAGTACGCCCTGCTCGACGATTTGCCGGGCCTTGGCCATGATCGGGCTGTGCGCGCGGTGGTGGCCGATGAGGATCGTTGCCTGCTTCTGGTCGGCGAGCGCAACCAGCCGCTCGGCCTCCGCCACCGTGGAGGCGATCGGCTTCTCGAGCAGCATCGGCACATTGGCCGCGATGCATTGCATCGCGTGCTCGAGGTGCAACTGATTTGGCGTTGCAAGAACCACGCCGTCGGGACGGTCTTGCTGGAATAGTTCGTCCAATGACCCGTACAGCGGCACCCCGGCCTTGCCGGCGATATCCGCCGCGGCGGGCGCCGGATCGACGACGGCCGACAGCGTGCAGGTCGGGCTCCGTTGCGCGACGCCCATATGCGCGAGGCCAATGTAGCCAGCGCCGGCGACGGCGATACGGGTCTTGTTCACGGTCAGCTTGTCGATCAGTGCGCGCGTCTGGGGTCGGTTACCGCGCCACCAGACGAAAGCCTCGGCCGCTTGCTCGACGAGCATTCCGACGCCATCGGCAAGTCGCTTGACGCCGGCATTCTGCGCCAGCCGCAGGAACGGCGTCAGCCCCTTGCCGTACACCAGCTCATAGGCCAGGCCGTCGGTCGCGAATACCTCCGATGCGATCGGCGGCAGTTCGCCCTTGAGACTTGCCGACGTTGCGTTCACGACGACGTCGAAGCTGCCGGCAATATCGCGATAGCCGCATCCGACGACTCGGTTGCCGGCGCCCACCGCGCGGGCCAGCTCCTGCGCTTTCTCAACGGTGCGATTGGCGATCGTGAGCTCGGCGGGTCGCTGCGCGAGGAATGGCAGCAGTGCGCCGCGCGCGGCGCCACCAGCGCCCAGCACCAACACACGTTTGCCTATGAGCGCAACGCTTAGGTTGCGCCGGATGTCGTTGACCAGACCGACGCCATCGAAGTTGTCGGCGAAGACGCGGTCCCACTCGAACTTCAACGCGTTGGCGGCGCCCGCCAGTTGGGCGCGCTCAAGCTTGTCGGTGGCCAGTTCGAACGCCTGCAGCTTGAACGGCGCGGTGACATTCAGGCCCCGTCCGCCGTTGGCACGAAATGCATGCACGACTGCGGCGAAACCATCTAGCGGAGCTTCGATCGCCGTGTACTCAAGATCCTGGTTCGTGGCCTTGGCGAAGGCGCACTGGATCAGCGGGGACTTGCTGTGGCCGATCGGGTTGCCGATGACGGCGTAGCGGTCGCTCATGTTCCGTTCGGCCTGTCTAATTCGTGATCGCGCGCCCGCCATTTGCACGAATCGGCAGGCTGCGCCGCGGCACCTGTCCGACCAGCCACTTGACACTTCGCCGTGCCCGCGCGGCCACCGTGGCGAGCGGCAGTTGCACGTAGTCGTCGTTGAAGACTTCAAAGCTGTAATCGCCGCGATAGCCGTTGTCGTCGATACGGCGCACCAGCTTAGAGATGTCGCTGCTATGCACGCCTTCGCCCGGGAAGACACGGAAATGCCGCGCGGTTTCACGCCGCTCCTCGGGCGATTGCGTCTCCTGCCACATGAAATCGGCCAACTGTACGAACAGAATCTTTTCCGGGTCGACGTCGTCGAGGACGTCGAGCGGAGTCGCGGTCGCGAGCATGTGATACGAATCGATTGCGAGGCCTAGGTTGGCACGATCGGCGCGTTCGACGATATCCCATGCCTGCGCGACCTCGCTGATGTAACGTCCCCACGACAGCGCTTCGTACGCGACGCGGATGCGCAATGGAACCGCGAGCATTGCGAGCTTGCGCAGGTCGCGCACGAATGCCTCAGCATCGTCCGCCGCGTGCGCGAACGTCGTCGAACAGACCAGCAGAACATTCGCACCGAGCGCGTGGCAAAGCTTCAGCATGGCCTTGGCGATGTCGACCTTGTACAGATGCAGGTGCCCGGGCAAGCCTTCGAAGTCGCGCAGCACTTGAAACCCGGTCACCCGCAGTCCGCTCTGGCGCACCGCCGCGACGGCGGCGGCCTCGCCGCCCGGGTGCCCGACGACGTCGCGCGCCGAGAGCATGATCTGGGTAAACCCGGCGTCGCGCACGGCACGCAACTTACTCTCTAGCGGACCCGCAAGCGTGATCGTGTCCATGCCGAATTGCGAGAGGTTCATTTTGTGCGCGCCGCCGCACGATCAGTGTCGCCA
>JBPCLS010000379.1:0-3570 GCA_051003055.1 Casimicrobiaceae bacterium | reverse complement strand
GCACGTATTCAGGAAGTGCATCTCTTAATGATCCATTGCCTGTGCGACACCATCGACGCAACACTTCTTGGAGATGAAACATGATTCGTATGGTTGCCCATGTCACCTTGATCGCGCTGGCCGCGGTCACACTGCTCTCGGCATGCGTCCCTTTGCTTCTCGCCGCCGGCGCGGGCGGCGCGGCACTGGTGGTGGCCGACCGGCGTTCGGCGGGGACGCAAGTTGACGACCAGGCGATCGAGCTCAAGATCGCCAATCAGGCTCGCACACAATATGGCGAGCGCCTGCATCTCAACGTTACCAGCTATAACGGCGTCGTGCTGCTGACCGGCGAAGTGCCCGACCAGGCGACTGGGCTCGCGATCGGAAACATGGCGCGCGGCACGCTCAAAGTGCGCACGGTGCAAAATGAGCTGACCGTCGGAGGCACCACCGAGCTTGGCGAGCGCACGCGCGATACCTATCTCACGTCGGTAGTCAAATCCCGCTTCCTCGACGGGAGCCGTTTCCCCGCGAACGCCGTCAAGGTCGTCACCGAGAAGGGTGTCGTGTATCTGATGGGCATCGTATCCCGCGAGGAAGGGGAAGCCGCAGCGCAGATCGCGAGCACGACTTCCGGTGTGGCGCGCGTCGTGAAAGTCTTCGAGTACCGGAGTTAAGCACCGGCTACCTGCTGAAGCCCGACACCGGTGCGCCCGAGTGATCGCGGACAAGCTCGCAAGCGAAACCGACGCGCTCGCGCGTATCGCCGCGCTGCCGCGACCCTTGGTGTTCACCAACGGCGTATTCGATCTCCTGCATCGCGGACACGTCACTTATCTCGAGCGAGCGCGGGGTCTCGGTGCGTCGCTTGTCGTCGCGGTGAATTCGGATGCTTCGGTCAGGGGCCTCGCGAAGGGCGCCGATCGCCCGATCAACTCCATCGCCGAGCGCATGGCGGTCGTTGCCGCGCTGGCCGCCGTTGACCTTGTCGTGCCGTTCGATGACGCAACACCGCGCGACTTGATCGTGGCGTGCCGGCCGGACGTGCTCGTCAAAGGCGGCGACTACACGGCGGACACGACGGCAGGCGCTGCCGAAGTCGAGGCGCGCGGCGGCCGCTTCGTCGCGATTCCTTTCGAGTTCGCGTGCTCGACGACCGAACTCGTGCGGCGGATCCGCGGCTGACCCAATCGGGCCAGCTACGCGCAATCACGATGCTATAATTTTCGTCGCTCCTTTAAGCCCTCTTTATACACATGCTGCAGCACGACCGGGAAGTCGACGCGCGGGGTCTCAATTGTCCGCTGCCTATCCTGCGCACCAAGAAGACTCTGAACGGCATGCAGAGCGGCCAGGTCGTGCGGGTTGTCGCGACCGACCCCGCGAGTGTCCGCGACTTTCAGGCGTTTTCCCGCCAAACCGGCAACGAGCTGCTCGAACACGGCGAACAAGACTCGGTTTTCTGGTTTTTGCTGCGCCGGCGCTGACCCCAGGTTAAGCTCGCTTAACGTCGATACCGATTCAGAAAATCGGCGACGATGCCGCGCTGCGAGCGATCGATCGCCGCGTCCAGTGTGCGATCTGCCGGATCATATTGCTTGGCCTTGCGAAACGCGGCGATTGCATCCTGATGGTAGCCCTGCGCCTGTAGCGCCTGCCCGAGGCAGCGATAGGAGTCCGGATTGGCGAGCTGAAGCTCGGTCCAGGCACGGCAGAGTTCGGCGGCACGCCGCCAATTGCCGGCGCGCAACATCCGCGGGCCTTCGAGGCTGACCACCCCGACCTTGGCGCGGCGCTCGGCGAAGAGTGCGTCGACGTCGACGGCCAACGGCGCTTTACCCTGAGGCCGAACGATGGTCCGTTGATCTCCAGGCACGGGCAAAGAAGTAATCGGCGCTGCCGCCCGCGCCGACGGGGTAGTGTCTGGGGAACCGGGAATCGGGTTGACCCCGCCGATGCGACCGCCGCCAAATCCCGCAGTCAGCGCCGCGGAGGAAGGCAGCGCATCGGCGATGGTTGTCTTGGCCCATGCGATCGTATCGGCCATCGGTTGATGCCACGCAACGCCATAGAGCCAAAGCATGGCCGCGAGACCGCAGACGCCCGTCACCGTGTTGAGAACGCCTGGCGGCCCATGCGTCACGAGCACGTCATGCGCAAAGTCCCAGTCCGTTTCCTGGTTCTGCGCCAGCTTTTCGTACGCAATGGCAATGAACACTGGCGCCAAGAACGGTACGCCGCACGCGATGCCCTCCCACCAGACGCGGAAGCTGCGCGCCAACGCCCGCTCGAGTTGCGCCCGCGTGTCGCGCCGTGCATACGCATCGGAAATCGAAAACTGCAGGAAAACGCCGAACAGCCACTTACCCGGCGTCGTGGCCAGTGAGGCGATGAGCAGTGCTTCGATCGGCACCCACACCGCGGTGATCAATACCGGCGCGACCAGCGGATGACCCAACCAGTAGGCGACGATGTCCGGAATGACATCGCGTCCGCGCACCTCCGACAGCAGGAGCGCCAGCGCGAGCACGCACAGAGCGTAATCGAACAGCCGCGCCGCAAGGCGTTGCCAAGGCCGCGGCTCGCTCGTGCGACCCGACTTGGCGCGCTCGAGCTCGGCCATGCGCAACTGAAAAATCCAGCTTGCATCCTCCTGCGGCTGTTCGGTGCCCAGAAAGACGCTTTTCTCCCTACGCCAATTCAAAATCGCGAGGTCGGTCTGCGGCATCAGCATCGGCTGGGGCGCACGCCGCTGACGCCGGAGATACGCGATGCCATGGACGGCGCCGTAGACGAGGGTCAATACAAGCAGCGTAACGGTGAGCCAGACCAGCACCTGCTTCGCGATCAGGATCGTATCCGCCGGTGTCACGAAGACGATGGCGGCAGCGATGAACGCGCCGAAAAGCGCGCATAAGGCAATCGTCACGATGGGCGAGCGCCCGAAGGAAACGACGCGCTCGGTCAACCCCGGATGATGATGATTGCGCTCGGGCGGCGGTGCCGCGTCGATCGCGATGTCAACGTCAGCATCGATCGCTTCCGCGGTTTGATCGAGTCCCGTTTCGGCAAGCTCTCCGACGTCGGTCTGCTCGCCGGATTCCGCAACGGCATTGCTGACGACGTGCGCGATACGCTGCTCGGTCGTGCCGTCCGACACCGCGAGCTCCTGGTCATAGCGCTGGCGACGCTGCGGGTCGGAGAGTATTCGGCTCGCATGATTGATGAAGCGCAACGCTTCTTCGACATTTCCCTGCCCGTCGCGGGTCTTCGCGTAATATTTGCGGATCAGGCGGCGCAATGCGGCGCGCAGGTCCTCGTCCGAGGAACTGGGCAAAATGCCGAGGGCTTCGTAGAGCGTCGACTTCATTCGCGATGCCGCCAGAAACGTATCAATTATGCTGTTGGAATCTTGGGCGAAAAGCGAGTCGCTGGCAAGGCTGCGGTAAGCAAGTTCCGCGCCGTCCATCTGAAAACACGTGTCAGACACGGCGCGAACAATCTGCGGTGCGAGAAGCGTGCGAGGGGGCTTCGTGCAACGGAGATGGACAGCTAATGCGAGTCACCGTTTGGAAGCGACACTCGGAC
>JBPCLS010000378.1:0-9694 GCA_051003055.1 Casimicrobiaceae bacterium | reverse complement strand
GCGAGCGTGTCGGCCGTCTCACCCGATTGCGACACGACGACGACGAGTGTCGCGGCGTGCGGCACGCTGTCGCGGTAGCGATATTCGCTGGCGATTTCCACCGTGCAGGGAATGCGCGCGAGCGTTTCGATCCACTGCTTGGCAACCAGGCTCGAGTAGTAGCTCGTGCCACACGCGAGGATGAGGACCGAATCGACTTGCGGCAGAATTTCGGCGGCTTTGGGCCCGAACAGGATCGCGTCGACGCCGCCGACCGCTTCGAGCGTGTCAGCGACCGCGCGGGGCTGCTCGAAGATCTCCTTCTGCATGAAGTGGCGGTACGGCCCAAGTTCGACCGAATCGTCGGCCACCCGCACGTCGACAATCTCGCGCTCGACGCGCTCACCGCCGCCGTCGTAGATCACATACGTCGCGCACCGGATATCGGCGACGTCGCCTTCTTCGAGATAGGCAACGCGTCGGGTGACCGGCACCAGCGCCGCTGCGTCGGACGCCAGAAAATGATCGCCGGATCCGACGCCGACCACGAGCGGACTTCCCTGCCGGGCGCCGACGACTCTTCCGGGTTCCCGTGTGGAAATGACGGCAATCGCATACGCGCCGTCGAACTCGGCGATGGCGAGTTGCACTGCACGCAGCAAGTCGCCGCGCGCGTCGCCATGCCAATAAGAGTGAACCAGATGCGCGATGACTTCGGTGTCGGTTTGCGTGACGAATACGTAGCCTTGCGCCCTCAACTGGTCACGCAGCGTCTCGAAATTTTCGATGATGCCGTTGTGGACGACCGCCACTTCGCCCTGCGACGTGTGCGGATGCGCGTTGATGGTCGATGGTGCCCCGTGCGTCGCCCAACGCGTGTGCGAGATGCCCGTGGTGCCGGTAACATGCCCGGCCTCGACCTGTGCCGCGAGATCGGCGACCCGTGCCGTGGACACCAGCCGCTCGAGCCGAGGCGCGGCGCCACCGTTGATGACGGCCAACCCCGTCGAGTCGTATCCGCGGTATTCGAGCCGGCGGATGCCGTCGATCAGAGCCGGGACGACGTTCCGATTCGATGCCGCGCCGACGATGCCGCACATGCCGCGTTTATTCCTTGGTTTGGTTCTTCGGACGCTTGACCGGCCGCTGCCATCCAGGAATCGCCACCTGCTTGGCCCGCGCGACGGTCAACTCGCCGGCGGGCGCATCGCGCGAGAGCGTGCTCCCCCCGCCCACGGTCGCGCCTTTGCCCACATGCACCGGCGCCACCAGCACGCAGTTCGAGCCGATCGATGCGTCGTCGTCAATGATCGTCGGATGCTTGTTCGCGCCATCGTAATTGGCCGTGATGGAGCAGGCGCCATAGTTCACGTTGCGGCCAACCGTCGCATCACCAATGTAGGCGAGATGGTTGGCTTTGCTGCCCGCGCCGATCGCCGATGCCTTCACCTCGACGAAATTGCCGATGTGGACATCATTGGCGAGCGTGGTGCCCGGCCGCAGCCGCGCAAACGGCCCGATGCGGGCATTCGCGCCGATGATCGCCCCGTCCAAATGCGAAAACGGCGCCACGGTTGAACCCGCGCCAACGACCACGTCGCGCACGACGCAATAGGGGCCGATGGTCACGCCATCGGCCAACGTCACATTGCCTTCGAACACGCATCCGACATCGATGCGCACATCGCGCCCGCACGCAAGAGTGCCGCGTATATCGACGCGGGCCGGATCGGACAATGACACGCCGGCGGCGAGCAACGCGTCAGCGCGTCGCTGCTGCACAATGCGCTCGACCGCTGCGAGCTGCGCACGATCGTTGATCCCCCTCACATTGCGTTCGTCCACGGCCATGTGCGCGATGACAGGGATGCCGTCGGTGGCGGCCTGCGCGACGATGTCGGTCAGGTAATACTCGCCTTGCGCGTTGTTCGGTTCGAGCGCGTCGACCCAGCGCCGGAGCAACGCGGTCGGCGCGGCCAGCACGCCCGTGTTGATCTCGTCGATCGCCCGCTGCGCCACGCTGGCGTCGCGGTCCTCGACGATGGCCCGCACTCTTCCGGCGGCATCGCGCACGATGCGCCCCAGACCCGCGGGATCAGGTACGCGCGCCGTCAGCAACGCGAGATTGCCGGCTTCCGCTTCGTGCGCGAGTACAAAAAGCTCCGCCACGGGCACGAGCGGTATGTCGCCGATCGTTACAAGCGTAACGCCATCGGCCGGCAACGCATCCAGCGCCACGCGCGTTGCATCGCCGGTGCCGCGAGGAGGGTCCTGGCGCACGAACTGCAGGCCGGGCGCCGCTAGCGCCGCTTGCGCCGCGTCGCCACCGTGACCGACGACGACGGCGATGGCGCGAGGCGACAGCGCGCGGACCGCGGCAATGACATGCGCGACGATCGGCCGGCCGGCAAGCGGGTGCAGAACTTTCGGCAGCGCCGAATGCATGCGCTTTCCCTGGCCGGCAGCGAGGATCGCGACGTTGAGCAGGTTGGTCACGGGAACGTGCAAAAAAAGCGATGATACGACACTGCTCAAGCCGTGAGCCGCGACCAGGTTTCCGTGGCCACTCAGTGCCCACTAAGACCGTGCGCCGTCTGCCGGTAAATGTTACAGTTTTGTGACGCAACAACCAACGGAGGAATCCATGCAAGCCAATAAACGCACTTCCTGGGTAGCGGCATTCGTCGCCGCGTCGTTCTGCGCGCCGGCGCTGGCGGCCGACTCATGCGCGAATCGCGGCGAGCTGGACGCGCTGTATTGCGACGCCAATCGCGATCTGGTCGCCGACTCCCCGACCGAAGCCAAGAAATGGAAGAACCCATCGACCATCGTTTTCACCTACACGCCGGTCGAAGATCCGGCGGTCTATGAAAACGTGTTCCGGCCGTTCACGAACCACCTGGCACAGTGTCTGGACAAGAAGGTCGTTTTCTACCAGGTGCAGAACAACGCCGCCGAAATCGAAGCGATGCGCTCCGGCCGATTGCACGTCGGCGGTTTCTCGACTGGACCGACCGCGTTCGCTGTCAACCTGGCCGGCGCCGTCCCGTTCGCGGTCAAGGGAACCGGGAAGGAATTCCAGGGCTACAACTTGATAGTCATCGTCAAGGCCAGTTCGCCATACCAGAAACTTGCCGATTTGAAGGGCAAGAAGGTCGCCCACACGTCGCCGTCATCGAACTCGGGCCATTTGGCGCCGCTCGCGCTATTTCCGGGCGAGGGGCTCGCGCCCGACAAGGACTACAAGCCGGTGTTCTCGGGCAAACACGACCAGTCGGTCCTCGGCGTGAATTCGGGAGACTACGACGCCGCCGCTGTGGCCTCCGACGTGTTCCACCGGATGGGAGTGCGCGGGCAGGTGAAAGAGGCGGATTTCCGCGTTATCTACCGCAGCCATAAGTTTCCGACTTCATCGTTCGCATACGCGCACGATCTCGATCCCAAACTGGTCGACCGCATGCTGACCTGTTTCTACGAATATCGCTTCCCGCCGGAAATGCAAAAGGCGTTCGACGGCGCCGATCGCTTTTTCCCGATCAATTACCGGACGACCTGGGAAGTGGTGCGCAATGTCGCGAAAGGCTCAGGTCAGGGTTTCGACAAGGCTGCCTACGAAAAGGAAACCAGGCGCGAAGCGGATGCCGCGGCCAAAGCGAAAAAAGGCTGATGCTTTCTCTGCGCGGACTTTCGAAATCGTATGTTCGCGGTAAGCCGGTCTTAACCGACATCAATCTCGAGATCGCCGCGCGCGGCATCACCGCGATCATCGGTCCTTCGGGTACCGGCAAGAGTACGCTCATCCGTTGCATCAATCGCCTGGTCGAGCCCACGGCGGGGGAAATCCTGTTCGACGGCGAAGATCTTACGAAGCTCTCCGGGACGGCCTTGCGTCATGCGCGCCGCCACATCGGCATGGTGTTCCAGGAGTACAACCTCGTCGAACGGCTGACCGTCATGGAGAACCTGCTATCCGGCCGGCTGGGGTACGTGTCGTCGTGGCAAGCGTGGCGGCGTAAGTTCCCGCGTGAGGACTTGCGCAAGGCCTACGAGCTGCTGGACGTCGTCGGGCTAAGCGGATTTGCCAACCGCCGCGCCGATGCGCTGTCCGGCGGCCAGCGGCAACGCGTGGGTATCGCGCGCGCGGTGATGCAGGAACCGCGGCTGCTGCTGGCCGATGAACCGACGTCTTCGCTCGACCCAAAAACTTCGGTGGAAATCATGCAGCTCCTGGCCGATGTCGGCCGTGCACGGGAGATTCCGGTGCTCATCAACATGCACGACGTCGAACTGGCGAAGCGTTTCGCCGACCGCATCGTCGGCATGTCGGAAGGACGGATGATCTTCGACGGCCCGCCGCCGCAGCTCGACGACGACATGCTGAAGCGGATATACGGCGGCGAGAACTGGCTGCAGTGATGAGTTCCCGCGAAGCTACTCGCCCATAACGTGAACACCGTCGCCGCCCTTCCCGCCGACCCGTTCCAGCGCAGCGTTTGGCCGCGCGTCGCCGCGGTCGCGTTGCTCGTCTACGTAATCTACGCTGCCGCGCAGATGGAAATTTCGTGGGAGCGCGTCCAAACGGGGCTCTACAACGCGCAGCGCTTCTTTGGGCGCCTCTTTCCCCCCAACTTCTCGCGCTGGGAACTGCTCGCAAAAGGACTCGTCGAGAGCCTCGAAATCGCCGTTCTCGCGTCCACCTTCGGCATATTGCTGGCGCTGCCGATCGGGCTCGCCGCCGCGCGCAACCTGATGCCGCCGTGGGTCACGTGGCCGGCGCGCCTCATTATCGTGATGGCACGCTCGTTCCATCCCGTCATCGTCGCCATTCTGTTCGTGAAAGCGGTCGGTTTTGGCGCGCTTGCCGGGATTCTCGCGCTTACCGTCGCATCGGTCGGGTTCATCGGCAAGCTGTTCACGGAGGCGATCGAAGAGATTTCGCTCAAACAGGTGGAAGCGGTGCGCGCGACCGGAGCGCCATTTGCGTCGGTGCTGTGGTTTGGCGTGCTGCCGCAGGTGTTTTCGCGCTTCATCGGTTTCGCGACCTACCAGCTCGATTCCAACCTGCGCAATTCGACGATGGTGGGGATCGTCGGCGCGGGCGGAATCGGCGGTACGCTCTTCGCCGCATTCCAGCGCTTCGATTACGACTTCGTCTGTGCCATCCTGATCTCGATCATCTCCCTCATCATGATCGGCGAAGTTCTCGCCACGGCGGTGCGCAGGATCTTCATCGAGCACGCGACGGTGGCGGACTTGTTTCGCGCCGGCGGCGCGGCCGCTCGTGAGCGCCACCTGGAGGACGATTGATGGGCGTCGCGACCGCTGCGTCGATGCCCGTCGCCGAACGTATCTGGCGCCGCTTCACACCGGAGCAACGGTTCACGCGATTCGTCGTGTATCTCGTCATCGTCGCGTCCATCGTACTGTCGATTCGTTCAGTCGAGGTGATTCCGGAATTCCTGGCCGACGCTCCCGAGCAGGTCGTCGATCTGTTGAAACGCATGTGGCCAATCGACTGGCCGCATTATCCGGACACCGTCCACGCGGCCATGCTGGAGACGATCCACATCGCGTCGCTCGGTACATTGCTGGCGCTCGTCCTGGCGCTTCCGGTCGGGATTCTCGCCGCGCACAACCTCGTACCTTTTGCGCCGATCAACCTGCTGGCGAAATTGATCCTGGTTTCGTCGCGCTCGGTCAATTCGCTCGTGTGGGCGCTCTTGTTCGTCGGCATCTTCGGTCCCGGCGCGCTGGCGGGTACGCTCGCGATCGGGTTTCGTTCTATCGGATTCGTCGGCAAGCTCTTTGGCGAAGCGCTGGAGGAATCACAAATCGGTCCGATCGAAGCGCTAAAGGCAGCGGGCTCGCCTTGGCGGTCGGTACTTGCCTACGGTTACTGGCCGCAGGTCAAGCCTTCGTTCTGGTCGATCGCGCTATTCCGCTGGGACATCAACGTGCGCGAGTCCGCGGTGCTGGGTTTGGTCGGTGCCGGTGGCATCGGCATGGCGCTTGATTCGGCGCTCAATCTGTTTCAGTGGGACCGGGTCGCGCTGATTCTGTTTGCCATCTTCGCCGTCGTGATCCTCGCCGAGATTGTCGTCACGCAGGTGCGCAAGCGCGTGATCTAATCATGCCGACAAAAGTGACCCCCTAGATAAACCCGATACGTGCCATAGTATTCTTCGAACGGTGTCGATCATTGCGGTGTTCAATCAGAAGGGCGGCGTCGGCAAGACGACCACCGCGCTCAATCTCCTCGCAACCATTGCCCAGAGCAAAAAGCGGCCGCTCGGCATCGATCTCGATCCGCAGGGCCACCTATCGCACGTGTTCGGTGCGCAAGCAAAATCAGCCGACGACACGATGTTTGGCTTTTTCATGCGCCAGCGCCCGTTGGATGAGGTCGCGCAAATCACGCGCAGCGGCGTAGTCTTGTGTCCGTCGCATCTCGAACTCGCGAAGCTCGACCCGATCCTGGGGAAAAGCGTGAACGTCGTGACGCGTTTGCGGCAGGCGCTGCACGCACCCGGCGCAGCGCCCGGACCCGTCGTAATCGACTGTTGTCCGCTGCTCAACGTCCTGTCGCTGAACGCCGTCTTCGCCGCCGACCTGTTGCTGGTTCCGGTATCGGCGGATTACCTGGCGCTGCGGGGCGCGCAACAGGTTGAACGCGCGCTGAATGCACTCGAACCGGTGTTCAAGCGGCGGCTGGCGCGGCGCTATCTGCTGACTCGTTACGACGCGCGCCGCCGGATGAGCAACGCGGTCGTCGAACAGATGGAAGCGACGTTACGCCCCGAGGAGATTTGCGTGACGCGAATACGCGAAAACGTGAAGCTTGCGGAGAGTCCGTACGTCGGATTGGACGTGTTCCGTCATGCGCCGGACTGTCGTGGGGCGCACAACTACGCGGCGCTGCACGAAGAACTAATGGGTGCCGGCTTTTTGCAATGACGGCGCACCGGCGCTTATCAAGCTAATGAGGCTTTCCAAATCGAGTGTGTCCACGCGCCGGGGGACCGCTTGCTCACGGCAATCGACAATTTCGCAGTGGTGATACATCTGCCGCAGCCTGCGTTCCGCATCGTTCTGCGTCGCGGCCATGATCATGATGTTTTCGACGCGCTGGCCCATCCTGGTCCTGATGTTGAAACCGTATCGAATCACGACGTCGCTCCTTTCGAGTTTGCCCGTTCGTCGCTCGCAGCGCCGCGCGACTGCTGGGATTGCTGTCGTATGCAAATAACATACCGTGCCTGCTAAGAGCGCTGCGGACGACGGTCCGAACCGCATTCGAAGTCGCATTGAATGCCCAGCCAGCACTCCGCACGGCACATGCACTCGTCTGCATGACGATAGTAAGTACACACAATCAAGTTCGCCTAACACCACTTATCGGTGGTGTCTTCGGAAAATCTATCGTGCCGAAGTGCCGTCCGGCGGCGTTTGCGTCAAGCGCGCGCACGGGAAGTTCAAGGTCGCGGCTGCGTAGCCAGCAAGCAATCGGCGAGTTCCACAAAACCGGCACCCGCTTCCTCCCGCGTGATGTAAACCGGCGGTGTCGCGATCCGATCGAGAAACGCGCGGACGTTGGCAACTCCGACTGAATGCGGGAAAAAGGCAAACATCGGCGCGTCGTTCGGCGAATCGCCGACGAACAGAAAACGCTCGCGCTCCGCATCGAGGTCGGTACCGAACACCTGCGTGCATAGCGCTCTGGTCATCGTGAGCTTGTCGTAGGTGCCGAACCAGCCGTTGACGTGAATCGATGAGACCTTGGCCGTCATCCCTTGCGCCTGCATCAGCGCGACAATTCGCTCGACATCCGCACGAGGCAAGCGCGGTACGTCTTCGCAATAGTCGATGGCCAGATCGGTCTCGCGATAGCGCTGGTCCGACGCCAGCGCGCAGCCGGGCACAGCAAGCAGAATTTGCGCGGCAACATCGTCAAGCTTCCTCCGATTCGCCGCGCGCTCAAGGTGCGCGACAGCGAAGTCCCTGACCAGCCTGCGTTTGCTTTCGTCGTGGTGCATGTAAAACGCGCCGTTCTCTCCGACGACGGCATCGACCGGCCACATCCGGGCAATGTGATCGCACCAGCCTGCCGGCCGCCCGGTGATCGGAATGACGCGCTTGCCCGCAGTGCGCAACCGCTCGAGCGCCGCATAGGCGACAGCCGTAACGCGGCCATGCGTGGAAATCGTGTCGTCGATGTCGGCCAGGACAAAGTCGATCTTCTGCCTCGCCGCTTCCGGCATCAGCGCAAGCGGTTGCGGGGCGAGGCTCATGCGTGGCCATCTCGTCCTGCGAGATACGACGCCACCGCTTCGCGCTGCGCCAACGTCATCGCCAGGCCGCATTTGGTTCGTCGCCACAGAATGTCGTCTGCGGTGCTCGCCCATTCGTTCGCGACGCAGTAATCGACCTCGCGCTGCGTCAATCCTGCGCCGAAATCCTGGCCAAGGTCGGAGAGCGCTTGGGCGTTGCCGAGGACGCGCGTTGCGCGGGTGCCGTGCCGCTTGGCAAGTGCGCGCAGAAATGCAGCGGGGAGTTGCGGAAAGCTTGTGCACAGCTTGGCCGCCCAGGCATTCCGATCCCCATTCGGCAAATCGCCGCCGGGCAGGACTGCGGAGTGAGTCCAGGCCGGCTTCAGCCCGGGAAAAAATGGCGCCAATTGCGCCAGAGCCGCTTCGGCGAGCTTGCGGTACGTCGTGATTTTGCCGCCGAAGACCGACAGCACCGGAGCACGGCCGGACCCGGGCGGTCCGGGAAACGCATCGACTCTGAGCACGTAATCCCGGGTGACCGCGGACGGATTGTCGGTGCCATCGTCGTAGAGCGGACGTACGCCGCTGTAAGTCCACACGATCTCTTCTTTCGCGAGGGGGCGTGCCAGATAGGCATTGGCGAGTGCCAACAAGTAATCGGTTTCATCCGCCGAAATCGTCGGATGATCAAAGTCGTCGACCGGAACATCCGTTGTGCCGATCAGCGAAAAATGCTCGTGAAACGGAATGACGAAAACAATGCGGTCGTCGGCGTTCTGCAAGATGTAGGCGTGTTCCTCGGCGTGGACGCGCGGCACCACGATATGACTCCCTTTGACGTGCCGGATTTTTTCCTGCATGGGCGTGGCGCTGATGCTGTCCAGCACGCGTCCGACCCAGGGTCCCGCTGCATTGACCAGTGCACGCGCCGTCACACCGCTCACGTGCCCGTCGGCCGCTGTGAGCGTCGCATGCCATAGCCCACTCTTCCGTCTGGCGCGGGTCACGCGCGTGCGAACGCGAATTTTTGCGCCCTTGGCCTGCGCGTCGAGTGCGTTGGCGACGACCAAGCGGGCGTCGTCGACGCGCGCGTCGGAATAGACGAAACCCTTCGCGAAGCGCGGCTGCAAACCGGCGCCCCAACCGGTGCCGGGAAGCTTCACGGCAAAAGACTTGGGTAGCGTCATTTCGCCGCCCAGCCGATCGTACAGAAAGAGGCCCGCGCGGATCAGCCACGCGGGCCGAAGATGCCGTTCGTGCGGAAGCACGAAGGCGAGCGGTTCGATCAGATGGGGCGCTGCCGCCAGCAACACTTCGCGTTCCGCGAGCGCTTCGGCGACCAGCCGGAACTCGTAATGCTCGAGATAGCGCAACCCGCCGTGAACGAGCTTGGTGCTCCACGACGACGTATGCGCCGCCAGGTCGTCCTGCTCGGCCAGCAGGACTTT
>JBPCLS010000377.1:0-5748 GCA_051003055.1 Casimicrobiaceae bacterium | reverse complement strand
GCGGCACGCAGGTTGCCGCCAACACTCGCGATCGCTCCGGCATTCTATGCGGGGCAGCCGTTGCCGGCCGACGCCGTCATCCCGCTGCGTCCTTCCGGCCGCAACGAGCCGATGAGTTTCAGCTTGAGCGCGGCGCGGACACGAATCATCCTCGCGGCGGACCCGCTGAACCGAGTCTCCCTTTCGCTCATCGAGATCGCGCCACCGCGATGAGGTTTGCGCAACGTCGAGAAGGCGGCTTCACGCTGATTGAAATTCTGGTCGCCCTCGCGATCATCGCGGTGGCGTTGAGCGCGGGGATGCGCGCGCTCGCACAGGCAACCGACAGCGCGTCCGCTCTCAAGAGTCGAACGCTTGCCTTGTGGGTCGCACAGAATCGGCTGGCAGCGGCGCAGATCGCCAACCCGTGGCCGGGCCTCGCCGTCTACGAGGGCGACGCAACGCAGGCACGCATACGCTACCTGTGGCGGGCGACCGTGACCGCGACACCCAATCCCTCGTTTCGCAAGATCGAGATCACGGTGGCGGCACCCGACTTGCCGAATTACCAACTGACACGGCTGGTCGGCTATCTCGGCAATTCCAATCCACAATGACGGCAGCGCATCCTCGCCCAACCGCGCACGGCTTCACGCTGATCGAAGTGCTGCTGGCCTTGGTAATCTTCGGCGTGATCGCCGTGCTGGCGTATCGCGCGACCGCGACGCTGACGGAGAGTGAAGCGCAACTTGCCTCCGAAGCGCAGCGCTGGCGCACACTCGAAGCGCTGTTCACGCGCTTCGAGGCCGATGTGAGGCAAGCGATACCTCGCCCGTCGCGCACTGGCGCAAGCAGCGAGTTGCCGTGGGTTGGCGCGACCGATGCGGTTGGCAACAGCGCTCTCACGTTCACCCGTGCCGGATCCGAATTTCACGTCGAACCCGCGATGGCCGGACAGCGCATCGGTTATCGACTGCGCAACGGGGCAATCGAACTTGCGTACTGGCCGCATCTCGATCAACCGGCGGCGCTCGTACCCGCGCTGTACGTGATGAACGCGGGCGTCACCGCCTTCCGCCTCGAATACTTGACCGACGCCGGCGCGTGGCGAGAGCGTTGGCCACTGCTCGGCGAAGCCGACGTTCCACGTGCGGTCCGCGTCGCGGTGACGCTCGCCGACCATGGCGTCGTCGAAAGGTGGTTTGCGCTGCGATGAAGACTCGCGCGCATCAGGCATTTTCCGGCCGCACGACCGGCGCCGCATTGGTCCTCGCGATGCTAATCGCCGCATTGGCCGCCAGCGTGGCCATCGCACTCGCGGCCGACCAGCAACGGTGGTTCGCCGGAGTTGCCGGCCGGCGCGACGCAGTGCAGGCGCAGGCGCTCGCGTTGGCCGGAGTCCAGTGGGCGCGGCAGATCATGCGCGACGACGCCCGCGCCGGCACCCTCGATCACTTGGGCGAACCGTGGGCGTTTCCGCTGCCGCCGACACCCATCGAAAACGGCGCGATCGAAGGCCGGATCGAGGATGCGCAAGGTCGAATCAACGTCAACAATGTCGCATCGGTCAATACGATTGGCGCAACCGAACTCGCGCGGCTCGTGCGCCTGTGGTCGCGTTTTGCGGTGCCGCTGACGACCCTCCCCGCGATTGCCGATTGGCTCGACGCCGACAGCGTGCCGCGGGCGGGCGGCGCCGAAGACGCGGCCTACGCGCAAGCGCTATCAACGGTGTTAACTGCGAACGCGCCGCTCGTACGCACGAGTGAATTGACGGCGGTCCATGGGTTCGGTCCACCGTATTTCAGCCGGCTCGCGCCGTTCATCGCGGCGCTACCCGTGGGCACGACGCTCAACGTCAACACGGCGCTTCCGGAAGTGCTCTCGGCTGCGGTCGCGGGGCTCGACGGCGATGCATTAGCCAGCTTCATCGTCGAGCGTCAACGTAAACCGTTCACGACCGTCGCCGAATTTCGCGCTCGGTTGCCCCGCGGTCTCACGTTCGATAACGAAAGCGCATTCGGAACGTCCAGCAGTTTTTTCCTCGTGAGCGTCCGGGCCCGACAGGGTGTGGCGGTCGCGCAGGCGCGCGCCCTCCTGAAACGGGGCGGGCGGGACTGGCCCGCCGTCGTGTGGCAAACGCTGGAGTAACGGTTGCCAGAAACGCCACGAATACCGTGACGCGCACTTGCGCTTGTAAACTGGTGACCAACGCGACCAGTCCCCGGTCGTGCGGGCATCGCACTTTTCACCATCCTCCACTGCCATGACGACCTTGCGCGTGCTACTGGCCAATGCTCCGTCATCCGAGCGCGCAGAGCCGTGGGCGTTGTTCGACGCGCAAGGTCGCGTCGTTCGCGAAGGTCGCGCCGTTCCGGCGGCTTGGCCCGCGGCAGCCCGGCGTGAAGCCGTGCTCAGCGCGAGCGCCGTGCGCATCGCCGAGCTCAGGCTGCCGCCGATGTCGCCGGATCGCGTTGCAGCAGCGGCCGCGTACGCGCTCGAAGATCAGCTCGCCGGCCCCGCGCACGACCAGCACATTGCGGTCTCGGACCTGCGCCGCGATGGCCGCGCGCAGGCATTCGTCGCGTCGCGCGCGCTGGTTGCATCGCTTGCATCGCAATTCTCGCGCGTCGTGGCCGAGCCGGCGTTGGCGCCGCCGCCGCCTCCGTCACATTGGGGTTGGTTCGCATCGGGCGCAACGGGCGGCTTCGTGCGCAAACCGGATGGCAGCGCGTTTTCGGTCCGCGCCGCAAACGCCGACGACGACCCGCCGGCGGAACTCACCTGGTCGCTTGCCCACGCGGTGCGGTCGGGCACGCCGGTTAAGGCAGTCGAAGTCGCTTTCGCGTTCGACGCCGCCGCGCTCGCCCGCTACGCGGCGACCACGGGTGTGCCGTTCCAGCGTACGCAGCCGTGGCGATGGGTCGACACGGCGGCAACCGTTTTCGCCGCGACGACCGATCTGCTGCAGCATGAATTTGCGCGACTTCCGCGGCGCACAGCGCGAGCGAGTATTCGCGCGTTCAAGACACCCGCGATCGTAGCGATCGCCGCGCTCGGTCTGCACGTGATCGCTACACTCGGGCATTGGGCATGGCTGCGCATCGACGAGTGGCGCACCGCGCAAGCGATCGCCGCCGTCGCGCACGCCGCCGGCATCGGTGCAGCGGAGGGCGATTCTGCTGCGGCATTGCTGGCCCGCCGTCATACCGGCGCACGCCATCGGGCCGGCCTCGCCGCGCCCGGCGACGCGCTGCCTCTGCTGGCAACGATCGCTCCGGCGCTCGCCGCGTTACCGGAGCGTGCCCTCAAAACCGCGGTTTACGCCGACGATCACTGGACATTTGAGTTCGGCAAGCTCGATGCGACCGAGGTGATCGAGCTTGAGCGAAGGATCAAAGCTTCCGGGTTGAACGCGCTGCAAGCGACCACCGCCGCGGGTATGCGGATGCGTGTCACACCCGCGCTCTAGTTCGTAGCGTCCCGCATGCGCGATCGACACAGCTATGCAATTCCTCCAGCGTTACGGGATTACTGGGAACGCGCCGCACTGCGCGAACGCGTGCTTGTCGCGTTCGGGTTCGCGATCGTCGCGGCGGTTGTCACCTGGACGTTCATTTGGCAGCCGCTGCTGCGCGATACCGAGCGCGCACAGCGGGACCTCCGCCGGGACCGGGCGATACTTGCGAGCGCGCGCGTGCAGGCCGATGAGATCGCCGGCCTTGCAAAGTCGCCCGCCACGCTCAAGTCAAGTGATCCGCGCAGCGCCGTGGAACGCGTGCTGACCGAGCGCCAATTGCGCGCTGCGGTGACAGCGCTCGACGTGCAGGACAATCGCGTCCGGGTCACGTTCGCCGCCATTCATTTCGATGCGCTCGTGGGTGCGCTGGATGTGTTGGCGAAGACGGAGGGCTTGCGCCTCGTCGAAGCGACGTTGACTCCGCGCGTCGCGCCTGGAACGGTTCGCGCCGAGCTGGCGCTTGCGCGCTAGTGCCCCCTGACATTACCCCATTGACGCTGGCAAGTTATCTCCGGGTCGAAACACCAGGATGAAGCGTCTCGCGTTGTCGTTGAGCGCGGTTGTGCTATTGCTCGCCGCAATCGCCGTTCTTGCGCCGGCGGCATTGCTGGATTGGCGGCTCGCCGCGGTGACGCAGGGTCGCTTGCGGCTTGCGGACAGCGAAGGGACCGTATGGAACGGTCGCGGTGTACTGACCGACGCGCCCGGCACCTGGTCTGTTTCGGTGGCTTGGCGTGTGCAGCCGGTAGCACTTCTTGGCGGTGTGCTCGATGTCACGTTGTATCCCGTGCGCGGAGCTTCCGAGCCACGCGGCGAAGTTCGTTTGAGCCAATCCGAAATCACGCTCAAGAACGTCGCGTTATCGTTGCCCGCCGCTGCATTGCAGAACGCGAGCGGCGACCCGGCGATAGTGACGCTCTTCGGCGAAATCACCGTCGAGGCGGAGGCTTTGCGTTGGGACGGCAGGAGAGGCGACGGCGTTCTCCACGCGCGGTGGCCATCCGCGCGGATCGCGGTCGCTGACGTGACCGCTCTGCTGGGCACGCTGACGATGACACTCGTACCTCGCGACGCGCGTCTTGCCGGAACGATCGCGAACACCGGCGGCGACGTGGGGATTGCGGGCAACGTCGCATTCGCCGCGGAAAGCATCGAGCTCGATGCCACTATCACGCCGCTCGCGGCGACCCCGCCGCTGCTTGCACGGATGCTCGCGCTGCTCGGCCCCGCTGACAGCAGCGGCGCGGTGCGCCTGCGGTGGCGTCATCCGCAGCGCTAGCGCTCGCGTCTGATCTGCCCCGTCCCATGAACCGTCGTCCGCGCGCCGCGCGCACCATCGGCATCCCCGCCGGCGGCCACGACCTTGCTGCGCCGCCGCCGCGTATCGAGGGTATCGATGCGCTGCGCGGCGCCGCGATCCTGGCGATGATCGCTTACCACTTCTGTTTCGACCTGCGCTACTACGGTGTGCTCAACGCGGATTTCGAGCACAGTCCATTCTGGTTGACCGCACGGAGCTTGATTCTTTCGTCGTTCCTGCTGCTCGCAGGGATCAGTCTGGTTCTGGCGGTTCGCGCCAATCCGTCCCCGGCGAAATTCTGGCGGCGTGTCGGTGTCATCGCGCTTTGTGCGATCGCGGTGAGTGCGGGCAGTTACGCGCTTTTTCCCAAGACCTTCATCTGGTTCGGCGTGCTGCACGCGATCGCCGTTTCGCTCGTACTCGCGCGGCCGCTCGTGGCACGGCCCGCGCTCGCGTTGGCGCTAGGTCTTGCCGTGGTCGTCGCCGGCGTCGGGTTCGCGCATTCCAGTTTCAACCAGCTCCCACTGGCATGGATCGGCTTCATGACAGTGAGACCCGCGACCGTAGATTACGTGCCGCTGTTTCCGTGGACCGGCGTGCTGTTGCTGGGGGTCGCGCTCGGCCACACGCTCTGCCGCAACAACTGGAGTGCCGCCGCCGGCGCGCAGCGCTGGCCCGGCTGGGTCGCCTTCCTGGGGCGCCATAGTCTCGCCGTGTACATGCTGCATCAGCCGTTGCTCATCGGCGTGCTTTGGCTCGCGCTCAAGGCGTAGTTTCGCGCGATGCGCCGCTTCGCCGACCTCCGCAGCGAGCGTTTCTTTGTGAACCGGTATCCAAACCGCTATAATCGGCGTCCTATAGGCGCGTAGCTCAGCTGGTTAGAGCACCATCTTGACATGGTGGGGGTCGTTGGTTCGAGTCCAATCGCGCCTACCAGTTTTGCGCAACC
>JBPCLS010000376.1:0-7986 GCA_051003055.1 Casimicrobiaceae bacterium | reverse complement strand
GCGGACGGCGTCAGGCTGTGCCACTACCGGCTGGACCATGAGCGCGTGGTGGCTGCGTTGGCTGCGGAAACAGCTCCTCCCGCCGCCGGGCGGCCCTGACCCCTCCCGCGGAGAATACTTCCCTGATTTCGCTCGCATCGGTGGCGCTTTTCCGCTAAAATTCAAGAGCTTTCCGGTGACATCCCGCCGCGGCGCCAGAAGTGACGGTGCGCGAATCTCCGGCGGCTAAAGGGAACCTTCCATCGGGCACCTTCGGGTGCCCTCGTCGTTTCTACGGTGGTGTAACGGTGCATCGCATTCGCAATTTTTCGATCATCGCCCATATCGATCACGGCAAGTCGACGCTCGCCGACCGCTTCATCCAGCGTTGCGGGGGCCTTTCGGATCGGGAAATGAGCGAGCAGGTGCTCGATTCGATGGATCTGGAACGCGAGCGCGGAATTACGATCAAGGCGCAGACTGCCGCGCTGTCGTACGTGGCGCGCGATGGCGAAACGTACCGGCTAAATCTGATCGATACGCCGGGTCATGTCGATTTCGCGTATGAAGTCTCGCGTTCGCTGGCCGCGTGTGAAGGCGCATTGCTCGTCGTGGATGCATCGCAAGGTGTCGAGGCGCAGACGGTCGCCAATTGCTACACGGCGATCGAGCAGGGTGTCGAGGTGCTGCCGGTATTGAACAAGATCGACTTGCCATCGGCGGAACCCGGCCGGGTGATCGAGGAAATCGAAGACATCATCGGCATCGACGCCACGGATGCGCTATGGGCGAGCGCCAAGATGGGAGTCGGGATCGACGATATCCTCGAGGCGGTCATCGCGCGCATCCCGCCGCCCAAGGGCGACCCCGCAGCGCCGCTGCAGGCGCTCATCATCGACTCGTGGTTCGACAACTACGTCGGCGTCGTCATGCTCGTCCGCGTCATGGAGGGCACGTTGAAACCCCGAGACAAGCTCCTGTTGATGGCGGCGCAAGTCACCTACGTTTGCGAGCAGGTCGGCGTTTTCACGCCCAAGTCGGTCGCATGCGAGCAGTTGTCCGCCGGCGAAGTCGGATTCGTGATCGCTGGGATCAAGGAGATCAAGGCCGCGCAGGTGGGCGATACGCTCACTACCGCAGCCAAGCCGGCAATGCGCGCGTTGCCGGGCTTCAAGGAAGTCAAGCCACAGGTATTCGCAGGCCTTTATCCGGTCGAGGCGAACCAGTACGAAGCGCTGCGCGACGCGCTTGACAAGCTCAAATTAAACGATGCATCGCTCAAATACGAGCCCGAAGTGTCGCAGGCGCTGGGCTTTGGCTTTCGCTGTGGTTTTCTGGGCCTGCTGCACATGGATATCGTGCAGGAGCGCCTGGAGCGCGAGTACGACATGAATCTGATCACGACGGCGCCGACCGTCGTGTACCAACTGGTGTTGCGCGACGGAACGGTGACCGAGATCGAGAACCCGTCGAAATTGCCCGATTCCTCGAAGGTGGAGGAGATCCGTGAGCCGATCATCACGGCGACGATCCTGATGCCGCAGGAGTATGTCGGACCGGTGATCACACTATGCACCGAGAAACGCGGCGCGCAGAAAAACATGCAGTATCTGGGCCGGCAGGTCATGCTGACTTACGAGCTGCCGATGGCCGAAGTCGTGATGGATTTCTTCGATCGTTTGAAGTCGGTGTCGCGCGGCTACGCGTCGCTCGATTACGACTTCAAGGAGTTCCGCGCGGCCGACGTCGTCAAGCTCGACATCGTGATCAATAACGAGCGCGTGGATGCGCTGTCGGTGATGGTTCACCGGTCGATTGCGACGTCACGCGGCCGCGAGGTCGCATCGCGGATGCGCGCGCTCATTCCACGGCAGATGTTCGATGTCGCCGTGCAGGCCGCCATCGGCGCGCAAATCATCGCCCGCGAGACCGTCAAGGCGCTGCGCAAGAACGTGCTCGCCAAGTGTTATGGCGGCGACATTACGCGCAAGAAGAAGCTGCTGGAAAAGCAGAAGGCGGGCAAGAAGCGGATGAAGGCCGTGGGTAACGTCGAGATCCCGCAGGAAGCGTTTCTCGCGATCCTGCAGGTTGGCGAAAAGTGAGTGCGTGCCGAATACTCCGATCAGACGCGGTTATGACACGTCGTCGGTGCGCTGCCGTGCCACAATCCGGCGGCCCATAGCTGCCTAAAACACTATGAACTTTGCACTGATTCTGTTCCTGTTGACGCTTGTCACGGGCGCGCTGTGGCTGCTCGACCGGATTGTCTTCGCCCGCCGCCGGGCGGCTGAAGCGCCGAAGCCCGCCTGGGTCGAGTATGCGGCGAGCTTTTTTCCCGTTTTGCTGGTGGTTTTCCTGTTGCGTTCGTTCCTCGCCGAACCGTTCAAGATTCCGTCGTCGTCGATGCGCCCGACGCTCGAGGTCGGCGATTTCATCCTCGTCAATAAATTCATCTACGGTCTCCGGGTGCCGATCGTCGAGTCGAAGATTCTACCGCTGGCGGACCCGCAGCGCGGCGACGTCGTCGTGTTCCGCTATCCGATCAATCCGTCGCAGGACTTCATCAAGCGGGTCATTGGCGTCGGCGGTGACGTCGTCATGTACCGCGACAAGAAACTCACGGTCAACGGACGGGAATTGCCACAGGTTCCCGCCGGGACTTACAGCTTTCTCGAAGGTATGCGCTTTGAGACACTCGACCGCTTTGTTGAAACCGTACGGACGCCCGACGGGACGCACGCATACACGATCGGATTGAATTCGCGCGCCGCCCCAGTCTATCCGCAGAACGTGCGGCCATTCTCCGGACGGGACAATTGCGATTACAATGAGCGTGGCTTCACGTGCAAGGTCCCGGCGGGTCATTACCTGATGATGGGTGATAATCGCGATAGCAGCGACGATAGCCGGTATTGGGGTTTCGTGCCGGACGATCATATCCGCGGCAAGGCGTTCTTCATCTGGTTCAACTGGGACGACCTCTCGCAGTTCGCGTTCAAGCGCGTGGGTAGCAGCATTCAATAAAAACGGGAGATAAGGTGGGCGGCATGCAGAGAGCGAAACGCCAGCGCGGACTCACGATCATGGGACTTCTGTTCGTTGCGGCCGTGGTCATCGTCGCCGCGCTTGTCAGCTTCCGGATGATCCCGGCCTACATTGAATATTATTCGGTTAAAAAAGCGCTGGAAGGAGCACTCACCGACGCACGCGATCTCTCGCCGGCGGAGATTCGCCGCTCGGTCGAGCGCCGGCTCAACGTCGATTATGTCGATTCGGTGCGCGCAAGCGATGTCGAAGTCACGAAGACCGGAAACATGTTGATGGCAACGACGGCATGGGAGAAGCGGCTCCACCTGGTCGGCAATGTAAGCATCATCCTCGAGTTCGAAGCGACAGCGTCGCGCTAAACGACCGTCACGGTTTGATGGCCGACGCCTTTCGCCGGCAACTGGCGTATACGTTCCGGCAACCGGAACTGCTGCGGCAGGCGCTCACCCACCGCAGCTTCGGCGCTCCCCACAACGAACGTCTTGAATTCGTCGGCGACGCTGTGTTGAATTGCGTCGTCGGACTGACATTGTTCGAGCGTTTCCCCGCATTGCCCGAGGGCGAGCTCTCGCGAGTACGCGCGGCGCTGGTCAACAAGGACACGCTGGCTCGCGTCGCCGATCGCATGGGTGTGGGTGCGCAAATTCGCCTGGGCGAAGGCGAGTTGCAAAGTGGCGGCGCACAACGACCGTCGATTCTTGCCGACGCACTGGAGGCGGTCTTCGGGGCGGTCTTTCTGGATGGCGGCTTCGCAGCGGCGCGCTCGGTGATCGATGCATGCTATGCCGACGTATTGCGCGACGCGGATCCGGCGTTGCTGGGCAAGGATCCCAAGACGCGTTTGCAGGAATGGTTGCAGGCGTGCAGGTTGCCGGTACCGGAATACGCCGTCACGCGCACGGTCGGCGAAGCCCACGCGCAGCGGTTCCTGGTCGAATGCCGCATTCCGTCGCTTGGCTTGATCGCTACGGGGGAGGGGACGAGTCGCCGCGTGGCCGAACAGGTAGCGGCCGAGGCTTTGTTGAGTGAAGTCGCGGCTGTACAGAAACGCGAAAGTAATCAAGACGCGCGGGATGCGGTTCAAAAGCGAAGCTGATACGCCACGTGCCACGGACGCCGACACGCCGTCGTTTCGTTGCGGCCGTGTGGCGATCGTTGGCCGTCCCAGCGTGGGCAAGTCGACGTTGCTCAACGCGCTGCTGGGTCAAAAACTCAGTATCACGTCGAACAAGCCGCAAACTACGCGGCATCGCATCACCGGAATTCTCACCGAACCGCAGGCGCAATTCATATTCGTCGATACGCCCGGGTTCCAGACATTGCATCGCTCGCGGCTCAACGAACGGTTGAACCGCGCGGTGCGCGAGGCGTTGACCGACGTCGACGTCGTCTTGCTCGTGCTGGATGCGGCGCGCGTCAACGAGGCCGATCGCGAAGTGATCGCGTTGCTGCCCGACGCTGTTGCTGCGGTGGCTGCGATCAACAAGATCGACACGGTCAAGGATAAGAGTGCGCTATTGCCGCGGCTGGCCGCGGTCGCACGGCTGCATGCGTTCGCCGCGCTGATTCCCGTGTCCGCGGAAAAAGGCACGCAGCTCACTGCGCTGAAAGCGGAAATCGCCAAGGCCTTGCCGCAAACCGATCCTCTCTATCCGGCGGACGACCTGACCGATCGCGACGAGCGCTTTCTGGCAGCGGAATTCATCCGCGAAAAAATCTTCCGGCTGCTGGGGGACGAAGTGCCGTACGCGACCACCGTCGGCATCGACTCGTTCGCGCTGGAAGGCGATCTGCGCCGGATTCACGCGACGGTGTACGTCGCCAAGACCGGACAGCGCGGCATGCTGCTAGGCGAGAACGGCTCGCGGATGAAAGCCATCGCGTCGCAGGCGCGTGCCGACATGGAGAGATTGTTCGGCGGGCGCGTGTTTCTCGAGGTGTGGGTTCGCGTCAAACCGAAGTGGGCGGAGAGCGAGATGTCGCTGACCCGATTCGGATACTGATATGCCGAGATCACCTCTTGCGCAGCGGCGCGACGACCAGCCGGCGTTCGTGCTGCATACCTACCCGTATCGTGAGACCAGCCTGATTGTCGAAGCGTTATCCGCCGATCACGGCCGCATTGGCCTAGTCGCGCGCGGCGCCAAACGGCCGCGGTCGGAACTGCGCGGGCTGTTGCAGGCGTTCCAGCCGTTGACCCTGGCGTGGGCGGGGACAGGCGAGTTGAAGACGTTGACGAAGGCGGAATGGCGCGGTGGTGTGCCGCGGCCAGGAGGTGCGGCGCTGCTGTGCGGGTTTTACTTAAACGAGCTGCTGCTGAAAATGCTGGCGCGCGAAGATTCGCATCCGAAACTGTTTGGCGATTACGAGGCGGCATTGGGCGCGCTTGCGGCGGACACATCCGCTGCCGGTCAGGCGGGCATCTTGCGCCGTTTCGAGCTGCGTCTACTCGCTGAAATGGGGTATGCGCTCCCACTGACCTGCGATAGCGCGAGCGGCGACCCGATCGACGCGACGCGGCGGTATCACTATTTGTTCGATCGCGGACCGCGTCTGATCGAGGCCAACGTCGCGCGCGAGCCGGGGTTGCGCTGGCCGATTGTGCGCGGGGCAACGCTCGTCGCGCTATCATCGCAAACTTTTGCCGACGCGGACATCGCCATCGAGGCGAAGCACCTGATGCGTGCGGTGCTCGATCATTATCTGGAAGAGCGCCGGATTTTCAGCCGGCGCATCGTGCAGGATTTGCAAGCGTTGGACGAACAAATTGAGCCGCAGAAGATGACCGATGGTTGAACTCGGCGTTAACATCGATCACGTGGCGACGCTGCGCCAGGCGCGGCGCACGTACGAGCCCGACCCCGTATGGGCCGCGGTCGAAGCGCATCTGGGCGGCGCCGACGGCATCACCGTGCATTTGCGCGAGGATCGCCGACATATTCAGGATGAAGACGTGCGGCGGCTACGCGAGCTCGTGCATATCAAGCTCAACCTCGAAATGGCGCCCACTCCCGAGATGCTGGCGATTGCGTGTACGCTGAAGCCCGAGATGGCGATGCTGGTGCCGGAAGGGCGCCACGAAATCACGACGGAAGGCGGGATCGACGTTGTCGGCCAGGAGATGAAATTGAAGGCAGCGGTCGCGCGGCTCAACGATGCCGGAATCGTGACTTCGGTCTTCATCGACGCCGAGGTGGCGCAGATCGACGCGGCCGCGCGCATCGGCGCGAAAGTCTGCGAGATTCACACCGGCCCTTACGCGCATGCGTTTCACGCCAAAGGCCGCGATCCGGAAGGCGCCGCCGTCGTCGCTGAGCTCACGAAGATTCGTGTTGCCGGCGACGCGGTCCGCGCGCATGGCATGCGTTTCAATGCCGGGCATGCGCTCAATTATTTCAACGTACAGCCAGTCGCGGCACTGCACGGCGTCCGCGAGCTGCACATTGGGCACGCGATCGTTTCGCGTTCGGTGTTCGTCGGATTGCGCGAAGCGGTGCGGCAAATGAAGGCGTTGCTTCAAGGGGCGGGCGCATGAGGAACCGGCAAGGGACCCTCGAAGGGGGATCGATGGGCGGAACGCCGCCATGACGACCGCAATACTCGCTCGTGGCCCCGTCTTCCTCGATGTCGAAAACTGTGACCTCACATCGGTCGACCGCGAGCGTCTCGCGCATCCTCTAGTGGGCGGCGTCATCCTTTTTTCTCGCAACTTCGCGGAGTGCGCGCAACTGGCGACGTTGACCGCGGCCATTCATGCGTTGCGCTCGCCCTCGCTGCTCATCGCGGTCGATCACGAAGGCGGGCGGGTGCAGCGATTCCGCGCCGGATTCACCGCGATTCCGCCGATGCGTGCTCTGGGCGAGCTATGGGATCGCGATGCGAGTGCCGCGTCGCGAGAGGCGCAGCGGTTGGGATATGTCCTCGCGCACGAATTGCGCGCGCACGGAGTGGATTTTAGCTTCGCACCGGTGCTCGATCTCGACTTTGGCGGCAGCAGCGTCATCGGCGATCGCGCGTTTCACAGCAATGCGTCCGCGGTGGCGCAGCTTGCATCATCGCTGCGCATTGGCTTGAACGCCGGCGGGTGCGCTGCCGTGGGCAAGCACTTTCCAGGGCATGGCTACGTTGTTGCGGATTCGCATTTTGACGTGCCGGTCGATGACCGTTCGCTCGAGCGCATCATGGCTGAGGATCTCGTCCCCTTCGCGCGGCTCGCGCAGGAAGGACTGGAGGCAGTGATGCCCGCGCACGTCGTCTACCCGGCGGTCGATTCGCTGCCGGCCGGCTATTCGCGCAGATGGCTGAAGGACATTCTGCGTGGGCAACTGGCATTCGACGGCGTGATTTTTTCCGACGATCTCGGGATGGCAGGCGCACATACGGCCGGCGACATCGTCGCGCGCGCCGATGCGGCGATCAACGCCGGCTGCGACATGGTCTTGACCTGCAACGACCATCCGACGGCAGACGTTCTGCTGTCGCGCTGGCAACCTCCCGCACAACCCGAGCTCGCACACCGCGCCGCGCGTATGGAGGGTCGCCCGTCGGCTTAAGGTTCCCGACCTGGACTTGAGCCGACAGAACACACCTGAGCTACTTGCATCACATTCTTCATCGGATCACTTCGTCCGCTCGCAACAGCAAAGACTGCGGGATCGTGATGCCAAGGGCGTTCGCTGTTTTCAGATTGATCACCAGCAGGAACTTCGTGGGCTGCTCAACCGGAAGGTCTGCTGGTTTGGCGCCCTTCAGGATCTTGTCGACGTCGACGGCACTGCGACGAAACAGCTCGACGATGTCGGGTCCATACGACATGAGCCCACCCGCGATGACTAGCCCAACTTCCACAGTTCGAAGGTACGAATTGTGGAGTATCAATGACTTAGGGTGGCGGGTCGCCACTACATTTCGGTATTGTGCGGCGGGCGCAAGCGCTCCGGTAGTGCGAGGCCCAGATGC
>JBPCLS010000375.1:0-4170 GCA_051003055.1 Casimicrobiaceae bacterium | reverse complement strand
ATGGGAATGGCGTCGCCACTCGCCATGCGCCAATCGAGTGTCGGCGAGGGAAGCGCCACGTAAAAGGGAACATTGTTGTCGCGGGCTGCCAGCGCCTTGCCGTAGGTGCCGATCTTGTTGCAGACGTTACCATTCGCGGCGACGCGGTGGGCACCGCCCAAGATCACGTCGACATCGCCGCGTTGCATCAGGAGCCCGCTCGCGCTGTCAGAGAACAGCGTGTGCGGAATTCCGCGCTGGTCGAGTTCCCACGTGGTCAGGCTCGCGCCCTGCATCCGGGGCCGTGTCTCGCTGACCCACACGGTGAGTGGCAGACCTTCGGCGTGCGCCATGAACAGGGGCGCGGTTGCCGTTCCCCAGCCGCACGTGGCAAGCGCGCCGGCGTTGCAATGCGTCATCACGCGGACGGGCCCCTGCCGGCGCTGCGCGATATTGCGCAACAGCGCGAGGCCATGCTCACCGATCGCATGATTGATGGCCACGTCCTCCGCGGCGATCGCATCCGCCTCTGCCCACGCGGCATCCGCCCGCGCCGATGGCGCGAGGGACATGACCGTCGCCCTGACGCGGTCGAGTGCCCAGCGCAGGTTCACCGCCGTTGGGCGAGTCGCATCGAGCGCTGCATGCGCCCTGGTAAGGGCCGCATCGGACGGGTCGCGATCGAGCGCCAGCGCGAGTCCATACGCGCCGACGGCGCCGATTAGCGGAGCGCCGCGAATCCACATGCGACGGATGGCCAGCGCCGCTGCCTCAGCGTCCGCGAGCTTGACGCGTACCACCGCGTGCGGCAGTGCCCGCTGATCGATCACATCGACGTAGCGGCCCTTGGACGGCCGCACCAATGCGCGATAAGACGCGGGATCGGCGTGGAAGGCGAGATCGCCGCTTTGCATGACAAATTCTAACGCGCTCTCACCAGTCAAGAGTGCGCGGCAACGTGGCTTTCCTATTCATGACCTGAAGCAAGGTGTTGAAATCGTCGGTCCAAACGCGCCAGTCGCGCCGCGCATCGACGGTCGACGCGGCCTCAAAGATCGGCGGGTGCCTAAACGTCACCCAGAAAGCGCGGCGCGGCGAACGGTACAGCCGCGAGAAACGCCACGAAGACCGCCACCGTTAGGACGCGGAACGGGATACCATCGAACTCTCGTTAGTCTCGCTTCGTTGACCATTGTGCCCATTCCATCGACCATCCGCTTGTTGGCCGCGTTGTGCGTGCTCGCGGCTGCCGGCGCCGCAAGCGCCGCAACAATGCCCGATCCGGCCTATTTGGATGAACTTGGCAAATGGCGCGCCCGGGCCGACGAAAGCCTCACGCGTGAGCACGGGTGGCTGTCGATAGTCACGCGCGATGAACTCGTCCCCGGCGTGAACCGGATCGGCTCGGCGCCCGGCAACGACGTCGTGCTGCCCAAGATGCTGGCACCGGCCCATCTCGGGACGATCGTCGTCGACAAGGACAAGGCACGGCTGACGCTCGCCCCCAGACAGAAAATGCGCACGGTTGTCAAAGGCGGTGCGGCCGAGGAATTCACGGCGCGCGATCTCGTCACCGGCGCGACGCGCGTCGAATGGGTGACGGCGGGGCAGCTGTCGTTGCAGATCGTCAAGCGCGAGGACGGCAAGTTCGTGCTGCGCGCCGCGGATCGCGAGTCGCCGCGCCGCAAGAATTTTGCGGGCCGTCTCTGGTACGACCCGAACACCGACTACAACGTGCCCGCGCGCTTCGTGCCGCACGCCGTCGGCGCGACGATCCCGATCGCCAACGTGCGCGGCGAGATCAGCTACGAGAAAGTCGCGGGCTCGCTCGAGTTCGTACTGAACGGGCAGAAAATCTCGCTCGATGCGCTCGACGACGACGGCAACCTGTTCATCATCTTCCGCGATGGCACGAGCGGCGACAGCACCTATCCGCCCGGCCGGTTCCTGTACGTCGAGCGGCCGAAGGATGGCGTGTGGTCAGTCGATCTGAACAAGGCGTACAACCCGCCGTGCGCGTTCTCCGCGTTCACGACCTGTCCGCTGCCGCCGCCGCAGAATTGGCTGACGACTGGCGTGTCCGCCGGCGAACGCTACATCGAGAAGAAGTTCTAGCGCCTGTGCTGATCGCGTGGTGCGCCGTTACTTGCGACCAGCCCAATAAGCGGGGCGGCGCCGATGGTGCGCCACCGCTACGACCCGCAATTCGTCGGTAGTAACCTGATAGATGATGCTGTATGGGAATCTTCGAAGAACATAGCGGCGTCGAGTGCCACGGAAACGGCGCCGACTCTGGAATTCGCCAAGACGGCATTGATCGCGCGCTCAAACTCGGCCAGGAACGCAATACCAAGTTCGACTTTTGCGCTTGCTGTGTAGCAAGGCCGCGGTATCGTGCAACTCGTCAAGCGCGAGTGGGACGATGACCAGTTTCACTTCAGGCTGGCACGAACGCGTGCTAGCGCCTCAGCGATCGGAATAGCCTGAACCGCGCCGCTCTCGACTTCGGCGATTCGGCGCTCGACCTCCGTCGCCCAAGCTTCCTCGATTTCCGCGTCTTCGTCGAGACTGGCTAGAAGTCGCTGCGCAAGAGCTGCGCGCTCCCCTGGTGTGAGCTTCAGCGCCTCGGCTTCCAAGATCTCAAGCTGGGTTTCCATAATCACAGCCTCCAACCATCTCATGTGATTCTACTGCGCGGTCACCGCCACCGCCAGGAGCGGAGACTGCCGGATCATGCGGATCGCTGCCTCATTCGTCGTCTTCTTCGTGATGATGCGTCGTCAGGCTGCGCCACAGCAACACGGGAATGATGAGCGTAAAGACAATCACCTCTTTGAACGCGCTCGCCCAGAACGATGCGAAGGATTCGATGAGGCCGACCAACAGCGCACCCGCTGCCGCGAGCGGGTAACTGGCCAGGCCGCCGATGATCGCGCCGACGAAGCCCTTCAAGCTGACCAGAAAGCCGGAGTCATAGTAGACGGTCGTGATCGGACCGATGAGCACGCCGCAGAAGGCGCAGAGCAGCGCGGCCAGCGTGAACGTCAGCGCTCCGGCAAAATCCGGCGATATCCCTACGAGCCGTGCGCCGACGCGATTGACGGCCGTCGCGCGCAACGCCTTGCCGTACAGCGTCCGCCCGAAGAACAGCGCGAGAGCGCCGATCAGCGCCAAGCTGGTTCCGACGACCAGCAGGCTCTGGACGCTGATGTTCACCTCGCCCAACCGAAACGAGGCCGAGGTAAACGCCGGCGTCCGCGATCCCTCGGCGCCGAAGAACCAGAGGCCGAGCCCCAACATCGCGAAATGCAACGCGACCGACACGATGAGCAGCACGAGCACGCTCGCGTCGGCGAGCGGCTGATACGCGATCCGGTAGAGGAGCGGCCCCAGCGCCGTCACGGCGGCGAGCGTCACCAGCACCTGCGCGACCAACGGCAGGTTCAGCGGCGCCGTCCACCAGACGAGAGCAGCCACCGCGAGCGGCACCCCGCTCCACAGCGCAAGCTGCCGCGCCAATCGCCGCAACTCGCGGCGCTGCACCGCGCGCCAGGTTTCCATCGTGCCAGCCACCACCGCCATCCCAACCAGCAGACCCACGGTGCCGGGGGGCTTGCCGAGTTGCAACGCGGCGAGGGTCAACGTGCCCCAGACGACGAACTCGCCCGACGGCACCCAGATGATGCGCGTGACGGCAAAGACCAGGACGAGCGACAGCGCAAGCAGAGCGTAAACGGCACCGTTGGTGATGCCGTCCTGCGTCAACAGCGCGGCGATGGAGAGATCCATCGAACGTCAGCCGCAGTCGGATTCCGGCAACAAAAAGGCCGCCCAAACATCCGGCGGCCAGTCATGCTGTTCGGCTCGGCTCACCGCGCCCAGCCATCGACAATCGTCACTTTTGCAACACCCACTTGCCGTTGTCGATTTTCACCATCACCCGTGCGCGGTTGTCGAGCCCGTTGTGATCGTTGGGGCTCATCACGTACACCCCGTGCGTGGCGACGACGTTGGAGGACTCGAGCGCGTCGCGTAATGCCGCGCGGAACTCCTTGGTGCCGGGTTTGGCTTTTTTCAGTGCTTCGGGAATGGCTTTGGCGAGCAGCATGTAGCTGTCCCACGCGTGACCGCCGAAGGTCGTGCGGGAATCCTTGCCATACTTGGCCTCGTATTTCGTGATGTAGTCGGCGG
>JBPCLS010000374.1:0-3602 GCA_051003055.1 Casimicrobiaceae bacterium | reverse complement strand
ACCGGTTGGTGAGCTTGCCGCTCTCGCCGGCAAGCGCGAAATACTTCTGATTGATCTGCATCGTCAGGATCAGGCATTCCTGGGGGACGGCAAGAAAGGGGGGATCGAACGTGCCGGCGTACACGGCGGGCCATTCGACGAGCGCCGTCACTTCGTCGAGCAGGGCATCTGGCATAAGGATGGAGAGCCCGTTCGCTAGGTCGTGCAATCCGTCAACGATGGCCGCGCGGCGCGCCGCAAACGATGCGATGACCTTGGCGTGCGCGAGTGCCGGCGCATAGGCGTCCGCGGTCGCGATTTCGATGGCGCCGCGCGAGAGGAAACGGTGGCCGCCGGTCGTACGGCCAGCGCTTAAGGACAGTGCGCGCACGGGCACGACGGCGGCACCGTGCAACGCGACAATCGCGTGCACGGGTCGGATGAACTTGACGTCGTTGTAGTAACCGTTGCGCGCGTAACTCATCATCTTCGGGATCGGGAGGTGCGCGAGCGCGTCGTCGAGTGCCGCTTGCAGCCCGAGTACCAGCGGTTGTCCTTTGGCGAGACTGCGCAGGTAGACGTATTCGGCTTTGCCGTCGGCGGCAACAAAGATGCGATCGGGACCATCGGTGGCGTCGAGGGATGCTGTGGCCAGATGCGGACGACCAAGTCCGGCGAGCTTTTTCTTAAGCGCTTCGCTGACTTGCCCAGCGGCATCGCGCGCGACCTTGACCGGCATCAGCTTGACGTTCACTTCCGCGTCCGGCGCGACTGCGCGCACCTGCGTGATCGCAACGGCGAGCCGCCGCGGCGTTGCATAGGCCGTCACCGCGCTGTCCTTTGAGAGGAAATCTCGATCGCACAGGCCCGCGCTAAGGCTCTCGGAGAATGCCTCGCCAAGGCGCGGCAAAGCCTTCGGCGGCAGCTCCTCGGCGAAGAGCTCGACGACGAGCGTTGCCGTGCTCACGTCTCGGTTTCCAGATACTCTCTCGGGATTGTTGCTCGTGCCTCCGGTGGAACCATCGGATACCCGCGCCCGCGCCGCGAATCGAGATAAGACGTGGCGACCAGCCGCGACAGCGTGCGGAGCCGCCCGATATAGGCCTCGCGTTCGGTCACCGAAATCGCGCCGCGCGCGTCGAGTAGATTGAACGTGTGCGCGGCCTTCAAGATCATTTCGTAGCCGGGTAACGAGAGCGTCAAAGCGAGCAGCCGCTTTGCTTCGGCTTCGAAGAAGGCGAAGAGTTCGAAGAGTTTGGGCGCATTCGACTGTTCAAAGTTGTACGCCGACTGTTCGACCTCGTTCTGGTGATAGACGTCGCCGTAAGTGACGACGCGCGCCGCTGCGTTCGCGGTCCCACGCGTCCAGACCAGGTCGAACACGTTTTGCACGTCCTGCAGGTACATGCACAAGCGCTCGAGTCCGTAGGTGATCTCCCCGGTGATCGGGTTGCAGTCGAGCCCGCCAACCTGCTGGAAGTACGTGAACTGCGTCACTTCCATTCCATTCAACCACACTTCCCAGCCGAGACCCCACGCTCCCAGCGTGGGATTCTCCCAATCGTCCTCGACGAAGCGCACGTCATTGCTCTCTAGATCGAAGCCAAGCGCGCGCAGCGATTCGAGGTAGAGCTCGAGGATGTCAAGCGGCGCCGGCTTCAACACCACCTGATACTGATAGTAGTGCTGCAGGCGATTGGGATTGTTGCCGTAGCGGCCGTCTTTCGGCCGCCGCGACGGCTGCACATACGCTGCGCGCCACGGCTCAGGACCCAGTGCGCGCAAAAACGTCGCGGTGTGCGAGGTGCCGGCGCCGACTTCCATATCGTAGGGCTGCAACAGCGCACACCCTTGTCGGCCCCAGTAGTCCTGCAGGCGCAGCAGCAGTTGTTGAAAGGTCAGCATGGACTGGACAGGACACTAGGGCACGCGCGCCAACCATCGGAAAATCGGCGCGGCCGTGCATTGTCGGGGATTTTACGGGTTACCGTGGCGGGAGACCCGACGGGAGATTCCTTCTCGCGCGCCGCGCGCTCCACACGGCCGTCGCGAGAAACAAGAAGGCAAGACCGAGTGCTACGGAGTCGCCCCAGCGCACGTACGGCGTGTCGCCTTGCCGGCCGGCCAGTTCGACTTCAAGAATGCCGCGCTCGAACCATGGCAGTTCGGCGAGTACGCGTCCGTCGTATCCGATGGCCGATGTGATGCCGGTGTTGGTTGCGCGCAGCATCGGGCGCCCGGTTTCGAGCGCGCGCATTGCGGCAATCTGGTTGTGCTGGCGGGCGGCGATCGAGCGTCCGTACCACGCGTCGTTGGTAACGTTAACGAGCATCGTCGCCGCGCGCGCTGCGACGATCAATTCCGCCCCGAAAGCGTCTTCGTAGCAGATGTTGACGGCGACGCGCTGTCCAGCGACAGCGAACGGCGCCGGGTTCGCGGGCCCAGGCGTCTGATCGGCGAGCGGAATGGCCAGCACGCGGTTGATGAGCCATCCGACAATCGGTTTCGCCGGGATGGTTTCGCCGAATGGCACGAGGTGATGTTTGCGATAGAGCTGCGGCGAACTCGTGCCGAGGCTGACAACACTGTTGTAATAGCGCGGGCCGTCGCCGCCCGGCAGCGGTGGATCAAGCGTGAACAGCCCGAACAGCACGTCGCCGTCGCGCGCGCCGCCGATATCGACGAGTTGCTGTAGAACCGCTTCCGGGACTTCGTCGGCAAATACGGGGAACGCGCTTTCCGGCAGCACGACGAGTCTCCCCCGCGCCTTGCGCGCCAGCGCTGTATAAAGCGCGAAATTCTGCTCGCGAAAATCCGGATCGAACTTGAGTGTTTGGGCGACGTTGCCTTGGACGAGCGAAACGGCCAGCGGACCGCCGAATGACGTCGTCCAGGAATGACGTGCCAGCAGCGCGCCGCCGGCAAAAAACGCGACGATCGCCATCGCGCAAACCGCGCTCGTGCGCGGCACACCGTCCGCCAGGCGGGAAATCGCCACAGTGAGCGCCGCCGCGCATAGCGCAACGGTGAGCGAAACCAGAAATACGCCGCCAACGGGCGCAAAGCCGGCGAGCGGCGTTGCCCCACTGGGCAGCAATTCCGCGTAGCCGATACTCAACCACGGAAAGCCGGTGTACCCAAAGCCACGCAGCCATTCGGTGAGCGTCCACGCACCGGCGGCGGAGAGTGCGCGCGCGCCACTCTCGCGCCGGGTGAATCGCGTCGCGACCCACCCCGCCAACGCCGGCCAAAGCGACAGTAAGGCAACCCAGCTTGCGGTGCCAACAAACGCGATGGGCGCGGGCATGCCGCCAAACGTCTCGAGTGCGATGTAGACCCACGACGCGCCAGCGCCGAAGAGTCCCGCGCCGAACGCGAAACCAAGCGCGGCGGCGGTGCGCGGTTGCGCAGCACGCTGCCACAGCCAGAACAGCGTGGCCAGCGAGACGATCGGAAGAAGCGCGAAATAAAACGGTGCGAATCCGAATACCGTCACGGCACCGGCGCCAACGGACAATGCCAGCGCCAGCCCGAACTTCATCGGGCGGGCGCGTCGTACATCGGCATCAGTGTCCCGCGAGTCGTTAGTTCTTGTGAAAAGAGTCGACGCCGTGCCGGAGGTC
>JBPCLS010000373.1:0-7985 GCA_051003055.1 Casimicrobiaceae bacterium | reverse complement strand
GTTGTTGACCGATTATTGGCTAGCGCAGTCGACCGACGGTATAACCTGGCGAGAGAGCCGCGTGGCCGGTCCGTTCAACTATTCCATCGCCCCGAGTGCGCGCGGGCTGTTCCTCGGCGATTACATGGGGTTGATCAGCATCGGCACGACGTTCGTCCCGTTCTACACGACGACAAACGACGGCAATCTCGTCAATCGCACCGACGTATTCGCAACGCTCGCAACGGCCGCCGGTAGCGCGGCCACGGCAAAGATCGCGGAAACGGACCAGGACACGTTGACACCACCGATGCGCGCGGAACCCGCACCGCCGCTGCCGCTGACACCCGAGTTGCAGAAACGCTTGCACGACGCCGTCGCGCGCGCCCTGGAACGACGCGTGCCCGGATGGACGCCGCGCGGGATCATGAGCGATACCGATCCGCGCCCGAGGTAGTAGAGGAGGTGTCGTCCACGTGGGCACGGTTTCCGGCAAGCCACCGGGCAAGAACGACATCGACTCTTGCCGCCGCTGCGATTTGTGGCAACACGCGACGGAGGGCGTCAGCGGTTAAGGACCCCAACGCGACTGGGTCCGTTTCGTGAGACTCCTCTCGTCTAGCAGGCTTGTCATCGCGGCGCCGACGGCGTAGTCGATTTCGGCTGCGTCGCGGCTTGCGCGCGTCGATCGAGCTCTCCCCAGCGTTCGAATTTTTGCGCGAGCAGCCGCTCGATTGTCTCCGCCCGGTTGCGGTCTGCCCTGATTTGCGCGACGTCTTGCTGATGATAGTCGGCAGCGCAGATTCGCGCGGTCAGTGCGTGCTGCTCGCGCTCGAGCATTTCCAGCTCGGCCGGTAACGCGTCCAGTTCGCGCTGCTCCTTGAAACTCAACTTCACGCCCGCGCGCGATTCGCCCTTCACATCTTGCTCGCGTGTTCGCGATCCGGACGCGGAGGCCGCCGCCGTGGAACCGGCAGCACTCTGTCGTGGTGTCGCGGCAGCCGGACGCTGCGCGACCCAGTCGCTATAGCCGCCGACGTATTCCTTCCACTGTCCCTCGGTTTCGAACCCCGTTTGCGCGACGAGGGTCTGCGTCACCACGTTGTCCAGAAAGGCGCGATCGTGGCTCACCAGCAGCAAGGTTCCCGGGTAGGACTGCAAGGTATCTTCCAATAGCTCGAGTGATTCGATGTCGAGGTCGTTGGTCGGCTCGTCCATCACTAGCAGGTTCGCCGGCTGCGCGAACAGGCGTGCGAGCAGCAGGCGATGGCGCTCGCCTCCCGACAGCGCCTTCACGGGAGCCGCCGCGCGTTGCGGCGGGAACAGGAAATCGGCGAGATACGTCATTACATGTTTACGGCCGCCGGCCGTTTCGACCCACTCTGAACCGGGGCTGATGGTGTCGACCAGCGTCTGTTCGGGATCGAGCTGCTCGCGCATCTGATCGAAATACGCGACTTGCAGTTTGCTGCCAAGCCGCACCTTGCCTGCGTCCGGTTGCATGCGACCGAGGAGCAGCTTGAGCAGTGTCGACTTGCCCGCGCCGTTGGGGCCGATCAGCCCGAATCGGTCACCGCGCATGATGCGCAGCGAGAGATCGCGGATTAGGACTCGCTCGCCGAAACCCTTGGTGACATCGGTGAGCTCCGCCACCAGCTTGCCGGAGCGCTCCCCCGCGTCGAGCGCGAGCTTGACGTTACCGAGTCGCTCGCGTCGTATCGCGCGTTCCGCGCGCAGCGCTTCCAGCCTGCGCACGCGGCCTTCGTCGCGCGTGCGGCGCGCCTCGACACCTTTGCGGATCCAGACCTCTTCCTGCTTCCAGAATTGCTCGAACTTGCGCTGGGCCACGGTTTCGGCGGCAAGCTCGTGCGCCTTCCGGCTTTCGTACTGCGCAAAGTTGCCCGGATACGAGCGCAGGAGCCCGCGATCGAGTTCGACGATGCGTGTGGCCACCGAGTCGAGAAACGCGCGATCGTGCGTGATGACGATGGATGCCGGGCGTTTCTGCAGCAGCTCCTCCAGCAGCATGATGCCGTCGAGGTCGAGGTGATTGGTTGGCTCGTCGAGCAGGAGGAGATCGGGTGCCAGCGCAAACGCCAGCGCTAATGCCGCGCGCTTGCGCTCGCCGCCGGAAGCCGATTCGGGCGCTTGCGCTTCGTCGAGACCGAAGCGATGCAGAAATTCGACCAGCCGCGCATCGATTCGCCAGCGCTCGCGGTCGTCATCGGTGCCTTCATGCCTTTGTTCCAGTCCGCCGCGGATCGCGAGACTCTCCCGCAGCGTAGAGGCGCGCGGTAGTACCGGCTCCTGCTCGACCAGCGCGACGGAGGTGCCGTCACTGCGCTGCAATTCGCCGTCGTCGAGCTCGATGAGTCCGGCGATGACTTTGAGCAACGACGATTTGCCGGTGCCGTTGCGGCCGATCAGCCCGATGCGCTCATCCGCAAGGACGGTCAGGTTGGCGCGATCGAGCAGCGGCTGCAGGCCGAAGGCGAGTTCGGCGTCGCGGAGCGTCAGGAGCGTCATCGGGGCGAAGCATAGCTCGCCTGGCGATGCATTTTTAAGCGGAGAAACGAAACTTAGGCCGCGGCGCGGTTGACGGCCAGCGCATCCAGTTTCGCTTGGGCGTCACGCAGCGCGGTGCGCAGGCCCTCCTCGACCACCGGGTGGTAGTACGGCATCTCGAGCATCTGCGCAACTGTCAAGTTCATCTGCAACGACCACGCGAGCAAGTGGCTCAAGTGCTCGGCGTCAGGTCCGATCATCTCGGCACCGAGGAAACGTCCCGTGCCGATTTCCGCATAAACATGGAGCAACCCTTTATTGCGCAGCATCATGCGTGCGCGTCCCTGATCTTCGAAGGCCACTGCGCCGACGACATGCGCAATCTCGCGTATCGACGCTAACCCGCCGCCGACCACGCCGATCTGCGGATCGCTGAACACCACTCCCAGCAACGCGCTGCGCAGGCCACGCCGCACGTCCGGAAATCGCGCCGCATTCGCGCCGGCGATCCGGCCTTCGTCCGCCGCCTCGTGCAGAATCGGAACGTCGTCGTTGGCGTCGCCCGCAATAAAGATCGCGCTGTCGCCACATTGCAACGTGTAGCGGTCGAAGACGGGCACGCCGTCGGCGTGCAGCGCCAACCGCGTGTTTTCGAGGCCGAGCCCTTTCAAGTTCGGCGTGCGTCCGGTGGCCGCGAGCAGGTACGCGAATTTTTCCACCTGCGTGCTGCCGTCCAGCGCGCGGTACTTGACGATGACGTGATCGCCCTCGCGCGAGACCTCCGCATGCGCATCGGTGTCGAGATAGAACTCCTCGCCGAAAGCCTTGCGCGCATACGCGACGAGCACCGGATCGGACAGCGGGCCCAGCCCGCCGCCGCGGCCGAACACTTTGACGCGCACGCCCAGCCGATGCAGCGCTTGACCAAGTTCGAGCCCGATCACGCCGGGACCGAATACCGCCACACTTTCCGGCAGATCGTCCCAGTCGAACACGTCCTCGTTGGTGACGACCCGCTCGCCCAGCGCGTGCCACGCCGCCGGATGCGCGGGTGACGAACCCGAGGCGATGACCACACTCCCCGCCTTGACCGTCAAGCGATCATCGATCCGCAACGTTGACGCGTCGATGAAACGCGCGTTGCCGCGAATCCGGTCGACCTCAGGCAAGGCGTCCACGCCACGCGTCACGAAGCCGACAAAACGATCGCGCTCGCGTTTGACCCGCCCCATCACGGCGCGGCCGTCGACCTTCACGCGACCTTCGAGTTCGAGCCCGAATCCGGCGAAGCGGTCGACCGCATGCGCCGCTTCCGCCGGCGCGATCAAGAGCTTGCTTGGCATACAACCGACCCGCGCGCAGGTTGTGCCGTAGAGGCCGCCTTCGATCAGCAGCGCCCTCTTGCCCGCCGCCTTCGCTGCGCGATAAGCCGCCAGTCCGGCAGTACCGGCACCGATGATCGCAACGTCGGTTTCGACATTGCGCGTTCGCGAAGTTTCGAGAGTCGGCATGATGCTATTTTCGTGTGGACACCGGCATGAGTCATTCAATGGCAACTTGCCCTTACGCCGCCCTCTTTAAGAAAGCTTCGAGGTTCTCGGAATTGCCGATCAGGCGGCCGTTGATGAAGATTTGCGGCACCGTGCCCGCACCCGTGATGGCACCGACCGCACGCGAGCGAATCGTATGGGGCAACGGCAACTCAACGTAGTCGTAGCCCGCTTCCGTGAGCAGACGCTTTGCCTTGGCGCAGAACGGGCAGCCTTCGCGTGTCAGGATCGCGACTTGGTCGGGCTTTTTCGCGTTCGGGTTGATGTGCTTAAGCATCGTGTCGGCATCGGACACCTTGAACGGGTCGCCGGGCTCTTGCGGCTCGATAAATTGCTTTTCGATCTTCTTGTCGCGCACGAGCATCGCATAGCGCCAGGAACGCTTGCCGAAGTTCAAGTCCGACTTGTCGACCAGCAGGCCCATCTTTTCGGCGAACTGGCCGTTGCCGTCCGACAGCAGCAGCACGTTTTCGCATTCCTGATCCTTGCCCCATTCTTCCATGACGAATGGGTCGTTGACCGCGATGCAGATGATCGAATCGATTCCCTCCGCCTTGAACGCAGGTGCGAGCTCGTTGTAGCGCGGCAAGTGGGTGGACGAACAGGTCGGCGTGAACGCTCCCGGCAAGGAGAACACGACGACGTTCTTGTTGGAGAACAGGTCGTCCGTCGTCATCGTCGTCCACTCGCCGTTGCGGCGAATACGGAAGCTGACCTGCGGGACGAGTTGACCTTCGCGAATGGGGAATGAGGTTTGCGACATGGCGCGACTCCTTGGTTTTGACGTTCGAGTACCGTATGGTGGAGCGTCGCGACCTATAAAGCCAATTGTGCTTTCTAATTCATTGGATAATTTTAAGCTATAACGCTCCTAACCACATCAAGTTCAATACGCCTCCTGTGCCCGCTGACCTTCCGTTCCAATCGCTGACTGAGCTTGCCCGTCAGCTGACCAACGCAGAGACCACCTCGCGCGAGATTGTCGAGGCGTGCCTTGGGCGCATCGCGCAGCTCGACGGCAAGCTGCATGCGTTCGTCGATGTCTATCACGATGATGCGTTAGCGCTTGCCGACGCGGCGGACCTCGAACGTCGCGCCGGCGTCGTCCGCGGGCCGCTGCACGGTCTGCCGATCGCGCTGAAGGACCTGCTCCACTGGCAAGGCCGTCAGACGACCGCCGGCTCGAAAAGCTGGCTCGGACGAATATCCGATCACACCGCCACTGCCGTTGCACGCCTGCTTGCGGCCGGGATGATTCCGCTCGGCAAGACCCACCTGGTCGAGTTCGCGTTCGGAGGCTGGGGCCGCAACGAGCCGATGGGCGCACCGTGGAATCCGTGGGACATGGACACGCATCGCGTCGCCGGAGGGTCGAGCAGCGGGTCGGCGGTGGCGGTCGCCGCCGGGCTTGCTCCCGCGGCGATCGGCTCCGATACCGGCGGATCGATCCGCATCCCTGCCGCGCTGTGCGGAATTACCGGGCTCAAGACCACGTACGGGTTGATCAGCCTGTACGGCGCGGTCCCACTGTCGACGACGCTCGATTCGATCGGTCCGCTCGCGCGCACTGTGGAGGACGCGGCGTTGCTCGTTGCCGCAATGGCAGGGTCAGACTCGCGCGACCCGTCAACGCTTGCCGCGCCATGCTGCGATGTCGAGGCGTCGTTACGAGGCGAACCCGACATTCGCGGCATGCACATCACTGCGCTTCCGACCGAGCAGTTTCCGTCCACTACGCTCCCCGACGCGATCCGCGCGCACGATGAAGCGATTGCCGCATTACGTGACCTGGGTGCAATCGTCGAGGAAGGTCGCGTCCCAGTCGATTTCGAGAACTCGGCGGTGCGCATCGGCCGCTTGATCGCGGTCGAGGCGTACGCATTTCATCGCGCGTACATCGAAGACGAAGCGCAACCCTTCGACCCCTGGTTTCGCAAGCGCACCCTCGGTGGCAAGGCGATCAGTGCGGCCGATTACATCGACGAGCTAACCGAGATGCGACAGGCGGGTGCGGCGTTCAGCGATTGGATGCGAGGACGCGCTGCGGTGTTGATGCCGACCCTCCCGATCACGGCGACGCCGCTCACTGAAGTGGACGAGTCGACCACGCCGCTCGCGAGCTTCACCCGCGTCGTCAACTACCTTGGCACGTGCGCGCTGTCGCTGCCGGCGGGATTTTCCGGCGACAACCTGCCGATCGGCGTGCAACTGATCGGCGCGCCGTTCACGGAGGGAACGCTGGTGCGAATCGGACGCGGGTTTCAAGCCGTGACCGATTGGCATCGGAGGCGGCCCTGGTGAGCGTGCCGACGATCGGCCGGCACCTTAACGCCCGCAGACCATCATCAAAGATGGCCCGCGATCCAAGCTCAATAACGTCTACTTCCTACTGCAGCGACGGCTTTTTGAGATAGTCGCTGCGATCCGCCGACAGTACATTGACCGGCACCGTCGCTTGACCGCGCGCGAGCGTGAGCGGGATCTCGGTCCCGGACGGCCCGAGTTGCCACATGCTGCGAAATAGTTCGGCAAGACTTGCGACGCGCTGGTTCGCCACGGCGACTATCGCGTCGCCTTGTCGGACGCCTGCACGTTCAGCGGGGCCTCCTTTCGCTAGACCCCCGACGAAGATCCGGTTGCCGTCTTCCACCGCATACATACCCAGCCACGGATGCGGCGGCCGCGCGGAACGACCGCGGGTTACCAGATCGTCGAGAATAGGCCACAGTAGGTCGATGGGGACGAACATGTTTCCCTGCCGCGTGTCGTCCCCGTCCGCCTCCTGTATGAAGAGAGAGCCAACGCCCACGAGCCGCCCACCGTGATCGAGCAGCGCGGCGCCGCTCCATTCCGGATGCGGCAACGATGTGAAGAGTGCCTCGTCGAGCAAGTATTCCCAGTAGCCAGCGAATTCGCGCCGCGCGAACACTTGCGTCTTCAGCGCGTGCGGGCGGCCGCCGTGACCGATGACGAAGACCTCATCATCGACCGCGATCCCCGCGGACGCCCCACCGGGCAGCGGCGCCGCGTGCAACGGCCCGAGAGGCAACACGAGGCCCAACCCCGTCGCGAAATCGTAGGCGAGCGCGTGTCCGCCCACCACCTGTCCATCGTTCGTCGCGATCCAGATCGTTTCCGCTTCCGTGATCAGATAGCCGATCGTCACGATCAAGCCGCCGGCGCGGATCACCACGCCGTTGCCGGCACGCTCGGTGCCCAGTATGGAAGCGGTGAACGCGTCGTCTGGAATCTTCACCGAAAGCCGAACCACCGCGTTCAACGCGCGCTCAAGGTCGAACGAGACCTCTCCCGCCTTCGGTTGCAAGGGAAACGGAAACGACCAGTCGGAGAGTTCCGGCATTGGAGCTTAAGCCGCGGCGGGAAAGCGATAGCCGCTGGTGGAATTATCTTACGCGAGGATTTGGAGGCAGCGCGTGAACGCTCTATCCACGATTGAACATATTGATCATATCAATTCAGTCTCGATTTGACAATTTTGTATATCGCTGTAATATACAAACGGCAATGGATCTAGCCCGTATCGTCGGTTTTGATTGGGACGCAGGAAATGCCCGAAAGAACGAGAAGCATGGCGTGTCGCAAAGCCAGGCGGAGCAGATCTTTTTCGACGCTCGGGTATTGATGGTGGCCTACCCAGATCACTCCGGAAAAGAGTCTCGATTTCATGCGCTTGGTGTGACGATTGACGGGCGCCTGCTGCATGTGACGTTTACGTTGCGTTCGGACGACACGCTGATTCGGGTAATCTCCGCCCGCGACGCGCATCGCAAGGAAAGGCAAATTTATGAGCGCGAAGATTAAGGTTCCTCATTTCAAATCAGAAACGCAGGAACGCAAGTTCTGGGAAGCGCACGACAGCGCCGGTATCATCGATTGGTCGAAGGGCAAACGCATCCGTCTGCCTAACCTGAAGCCATCGACGCAGAGCAT
>JBPCLS010000372.1:0-2560 GCA_051003055.1 Casimicrobiaceae bacterium | reverse complement strand
CGTGCTCGGCTTGACCGTCGTGACGGCGGACGGCCAGATCGTGAAGACCGGCGGCCGCGCGCGCAAATCAAGCGCGGGCTACGACTTAACAAGGCTCTTCGTCGGGTCCGAGGGGACGCTTGGCGTCGTCACCGAAATCGGATCGCGCCTCTATGGCATCCCGGAGTCGATTTTAGCCGCCGTGTGCCAGTTTCCCGATTTGAAGTCGGCCGTCGACACGGTCATCGTTGCGATGCAGATGGGCATTCCGGTCGCTCGCATCGAGTTGCTCGATGATGTGCAAATGAGTGCTTGCATCAAGTATTCGAGGCTCGAAGGTCTCCTGCCCAAGCCGACGTTGTTTTTCGAGTTCCACGGTACCGACGCTGGCGCGCGCGAGCAGTCGGAACTGATGCAGGCGATCACCGACGAGCACGGCGGAAGCGCGTTCGAGTGGGCGAGCAAGCCCGAAGACCGCACGCGTCTGTGGAAAGCGCGCCACGCCGCCTATTACGCGGCGATGGCGTTGGCTCCCGGCAAGCAGGGATTCGCCACGGATGCGTGCGTCCCGATCTCGCGGCTCGCGGATTGCGTGCTCGAAACCAAGGCCGATGCGGATGCGAGCGGTCTGATCGCGCCGATCGTCGGCCATGTCGGCGACGGCAATTTTCACCTGGTCGTGCTGTTCGACCCCAACGATCCGCTGGAGCGGGCGAAGGCGGAGGATCTCGCCAAGCGCGTGAGCTTGCGCGCGATCGCGATGGGCGGAACCTGCACCGGCGAGCACGGCATCGGCGTGCACAAGCTCGATGCGTTGATCGCCGAGCACGGCGCGGCCGTCGAACTCATGAAATCGATCAAGCGCGCACTCGACCCGCGCAACATTCTGAATCCGGGGAAAACCGTTCCGCCGTGACCGGGGCTTGAGATTCCTGATGTACGTCCTCTACATCGGCAACAAGAATTACTCGTCGTGGTCGCTGCGCGGATGGCTCGCGACCAAGCTCTCCGGCGCCGCGTTCCGCGAAGTGTCGATCGGCTTGCGCGGAAGTTACAACCCGGACAATCGCGAGTTCTCACCGACGGCGCTGGTACCTGTGCTGCACGACGGCGCCACGGTCGTGTGGGATTCGCTCGCGATTGCCGAGTATCTCGCCGAGCGGCATTCCGGAATGTGGCCGGCCGACGACTCGGCGCGCGCATGGGCGCGTTCGATCGCGGCGGAGATGCACTCCGGCTTTTCCGCCTTGCGCAACGACATGACGATGTGCATACGCGAGCGCGTCGACGTGCGCCCGTGGTCTCCTACGCTCACGGCTGACATCGCGCGGGTTGAGGAGATCTGGACCGAATCGCGAAGGCGGCACGGTACGAGCAACGTCTATCTGTGCGGCCCGTTTTCTCTGGCCGACGTGTTTTTCGCACCCGTCGCGTTTCGCTTCCGGACGTATGGCGTGGAGACCGCCGGCGTCGCAGGCGAGTATTGGCGCGCGCTGCTCGCTCACCCGTTCCTGCGCGAATGGGAAACCGCGGCGCTTGCGGAAACCGCCATCGTCGACGCCGATGAGCCGCGCGTCGTTTACCGCGACAAGCTCGCCGCGGTGGGCCGGCTATGAGTGGGGATCAGGGTCTCGCAGCGCTCAAGGACAGAATTCGTACAGCGGTTGGGGCCCGAACGCCGCTGCGCATACGTGGTGGCGGCACCAAGGATTTCTACGGTGGCGATCTCGTCGGCGAAGTGTTGCACACGACCGGCTATGCCGGCGTCGTCGACTACGAACCGAACGAACTGGTGTTGACCGCGCGCGCGGGGACACCGCTCGCCACGGTCGAAAACGAGATGCGCGCCCGTGGCCAGATGCTGGCCTTCGAACCGCCGCGATTTGGTCCACGCGCAACGCTCGGCGGCGCAATCGCCAGCGGCTTGTCGGGTCCACGGCGTCCGTACGCCGGTGCCGCCCGCGATTTCATCCTAGGTGTGCGCGTTGTCGACGGCGCGGGCGAAGAGCTCGCCTTCGGCGGACGCGTGATGAAAAACGTCGCGGGATTCGATGTGTCGCGTTTGATGACCGGGGCGCTCGGAACGCTCGGGGTCATTACCGAAGTTTCACTCAAGTGTCTGCCGCTGCCCAAGACCGAGACCACCGTCGCGTTCGCGTACTCTGCGGACGAAGCCATCCGTAAGACGAACGAGTGGGCCGGCCAGCCGCTGCCGCTGTCGGCGACGTGCTATCACGACGGCATGCTGCGCGTGCGACTTTCGGGTGCGGCGCCCGCGGTGACCGCGGCGCTGACGAAAATCGGCGGCGACAGCGTGGCGGCAGACGAAGCGTTCTGGACCAGCGTGCGCGACCAGACGCATTCGTTCTTCGCCGCCGCTCACCCTGGAGCAGCTACGCTGTGGCGGCTATCGGTGAAAGCAACCGCGCCCTATACCGATCTTTCCGGCGAACAGTTGATCGAGTGGGGTGGCGCGTTGCGCTGGTTGTTGGCTGCGGATCATGCCGATCCGCAGCGCGTGCGCGCGTGGGCTGCGAGCCTCGGCGGGCATGCGACGTTGTATCGTTCGCGCGACAAGTCC
>JBPCLS010000371.1:0-16614 GCA_051003055.1 Casimicrobiaceae bacterium | reverse complement strand
TGAGCGGCGTGCCCCAGCCGGGAGACTGGTAGTAGTTGAGCGCTCGCACGACATTGGAGGGGATCGGGTCCTGCAGAAACGGCGCGAGCGTGATCAGTAGGTCTACCGGAACCTTGTGCGTCTCTAGGCACATAGCGTTGGCGCCCGCGTTCAGCTCGGAGAGTTCAGCAGCGCTGTAATGCGTCGTGATCTCCCGCGTTCGCTGACACGAGCCAAGTACTTCCCTACCCGGTGAAACTCGGCGGAGGGAGCCCGCACACTTCGGCGAGCGCTTGGGCGATGCGATCGGTCTCGGCCTTTGAGAGTGTTGCGACCGGACCGCGGGTGAGCCGCTCCTTCGCAATCGCACGCACTTGGCCAACCAGGAAGTCGGTGTCCTTGCGAAGCTTCCCCCGCGCGAGGATACGCGCCCTTAGTGGCATGGCGCTGCCCGAGCCTTTGAGTTGCGAAGTGCCCGGAATGACGATGACGGACCGATAGTGCTCGGCGGCGCTTATCGAGTCGCGCTGGAGCACCATTACCGGGCGCTCTTTGCCGGGTTCAATACTGTGGGTCTGCGGCTCGAGGTTCGCGAACCAGATCTCGCCGCGCTTAGGCGGGGTGGTTTTCGAGGCCGTCACCAAGGGTGCCTTCCATCTCTTTGTATTCGGCGCAGTCGGCAGCACCCAACTCGCTCGCGAGCTTGGTGAGGCGCGCTTCATAGTCACGCTCTAGCTCGCCGCGCAGGGCCATCCGAACCACGTCCGAGAGAGTTGCGCCGCGAGCTTGGGCTAACGCCTCCGCGTCCAGAATCAGGCGTTCCTCAGCGCGGAAGGTGCATTGAACCGTAGTCATAAGAGACCCTGAGAGTGTTAGGTGTGTAGGACAGATCTGCATTACACGAGCTTGAATTTCGCGTCATATAAGAATAAAGGCGATCCATCACTGCGTCAAGGAACGAGCGGGAATCGCACGGGTACTCGAAGTTCGCGGTCGCCAACCCCGAATCTTCATCGTTCCTCCAGTTCCGCCTTGTGCCGCTGCCTCGCTTCGTGCTCGGCCCGGACGTCGCTGATTTCGCGCATGACACCCGCGACGTCGGCAATCCTGCTATTCGTTGCAACGTGGCCGGTGAGCGCGACCTCCTGGTGTAGGGCTCCGCGCTCGTAGAGCGCCCATATTTCCTTTCCGAACTGCGTCGACGCGAGCGTCGGGGCGAAACGACTGAAATAGTTCGTGATGTTGTCGGCGTCCCGCTACAGCATGCTGGCGGCGTTATTGCTGCCCGCCGCGTTGACAGCCTGCGGCAAGTCGATGATCACCGGGCCGTCGCGGTCGACGAGTAACATTGTGCTCGGACAAGTCGCCGTGGATGACGCCGGCGCACAGCATGTGGACGATCTCGAGTCTCTTCGGAGTTCTCAAATCCGTTCCTTATTGCTTCGTCTTGGAACGTGAGTGCAACAAGGCTGGCGTGGCCGCAGTGCGGGCGTTGGTCCCGCGCGACGACGCTGGTGTCTGCGTTGAGTTCGGGGACCGGGATTGGCTGTGGGCACGACCCGGGGCACCGCCGTCGGCACGCGCATGACCGTTGCCGGTTCCATTGGCGATCCGAAGATCGCGCGCCTGCGACGGCCCGCGTCCAGGTGCCCGCGCTTGGGGTGCGGCCAGTCGCTGAGCTTGCATCTGCCTGCGTCCGCGCTGCGTGAACACCGTTTGCGCAACCGCATTCGGATCAGGCTCGAAGCCGGGGATCACGTGCCGCGGGATCGATCGCTTGATGAATCGCTCGATATCGCGCAGGAACACATGCTCGTCGACGCACACGAGCGAGATTGCCTCGCCGTCCGCGCCTGCGCGTCCCGTGCGGCCGATGCGATGGATGTAGTCCTCGGGGACATTGGGAAGATCGTAGTTGACGACATGCGGTAACTGGTCGATGTCGATGCCACGCGCCGCAATGTCGGTGGCGACCATCACTTCGACCGCGCCGGCCTTGAAATCAGCCAACGCCCGCGTGCGCGCGTTCTGGCTCTTGTTGCCGTGCAACGCCACGGTGCGAATGCCATCGCTGTGGAGCGAGCGGACGAGCTTGTCGGCGCCATGCTTGGTCCGGGTGAACACCAGCACCTGCTGCCAGCGATGGTGTCCCACCAGCCACGCCAGCAACTTGCTCTTGTCCTCGCGGTTCACCGGATGCACGCGTTGCGCAATCGCGTCGACGGTGGAATTGGGCGGTGTTACTTCGATCGTGCGCGGCCGGCTCAGTAATTTTTCCGCAAGCGCCTTGATCTCAGCAGAAAACGTGGCCGAGAACAGCAGGTTCTGGCGCTGTTTCGGGAGCAGGGCGAGCACGCGCTTGACGTCGGGGATAAAGCCCATGTCGAGCATACGGTCCGCCTCGTCGAGCACGAAAATCTCGACGCGCGAGAAGTCCACGTTGCCCTGACCATGGTGGTCGAGAAGCCGACCCGGCGTTGCGACCAGAAGATCAACGCCGCGCTTCAACTGAATGGTTTGCGGTCCCAGCCCAACGCCGCCGAACAGCACCATCGACGTGAGCTTCAGATGCTTGCCGTAGGTCTTGATGGACGCTTCGACCTGCGCGGCCAACTCGCGCGTCGGCGTGAGAATCAGCGCGCGCAGCGGTTTGCGCGGACCAGCCGCATAGGGCGACGGACGCGAGGACAGCCGCTGCAGCATGGGCAGAACGAATCCGGCCGTCTTGCCGGTTCCCGTCTGCGCGCCGGCCAATAAATCGCCGCCCGCGAGAACGGCTGGAATCGCCTGCGCCTGAATGGGGGTAGGGATGGTGTAACCCTGATCGGCGACCGCGCGCAGCAGCGCTTCGGACAGCCCGAGTGTAGAAAAGGACATGACAACTTTCGAATGGGTGCTCGGCCATTCGCCCCAAAGGGGCGGCCAGTCACAGCCAAACGGGAGAAACTACGGAGGTCGGAATCGACTGCGGCAAGGGGACTGGAACAAGGGCCGCAGCCGCATTATACCTTCAAGCCTGTCGATCTCCCCGATGCGGGCTGGGAACGCGAGCACGTGTGCGATGCCGCACGTCGTGTCCCGTCGTTGCCCAAACTGCAGCCTCTACTGCGTCATCGCTAAGCCAGTGTTCGAACGGACTTTTCCCGATCCCACTGGCGGGTCTTTGCCGCGGCGATAAATGCCGTCTCGTCATTGGCATCCACAACGCCCGCGTCTTTTGCGATGGCGGCTTTTTTCAGCAGGGCTTGGGCGCCATTGTCGGCGGCGATCGCTTTGAGGTGACCGAAAGCGTCGCGCACGAAGTCGATCGCGGCGCCTTCCATCATTAGCGCTTTGGCACCTTGGTCGGAGAGGATCACGGCGACTGCGTCGAACACGACAGAAGGCGTTCCCGCCAGTTGTCCGTCGGCCGCCAGCATGGAGCCATCAGCTAGCTTCGCGCCGCCCACTTTGGGGGCTACGATCTTCACCGTGGCGCCGGCAGCCGTGGCGGCCTTGCGGATTTTCTTGATGGCAGCACCGTCTGAACCATCCGCGACCAGGATGCCAATCGCGCGCCCCTCGAGCGTGCCCTTCATCTTGCCGATGATCTGCAATGCGGGTGAAGGATCGAGCTCTTGTACGGGTGCCGCGGCCACCGGCGCATCGGGCATCCTTTCCAGTGCGAGTCCGGTGCCGACGCGTTGGGCGAGGTCTTGGTCGATATGGCGCAGGTGACCGACCATGGCCTCGCGTATGTGCAGATGCTGGACTTTGGAGAGCTCAAACACCAGGGCCGAGGCGATGTGCGCCTGCTCGTACTTGCTTTGGCTGCGATAGAACTGCCGCGCCTGGCTGTAGTGATCGGCAAAGCTTTCGGCACGGATGCGTCCTTTGTCGCCGGTTTCGCTTACCGGAGCGCTACGGAAACCCATTGTCGGCGTTTCGCGCGGGGAGTCTGGAGACAGGGAGTTGGGCTCGTAGGCAACACGGCCCTTCGGCTGCGCCATTTGCATGTGTCCGTCGCGTTGGTGGTTGGCGAACGGGCACTTCGGTGCATTGACCGGGATCAGATGAAAATTGGGCGAACCGAGGCGCGAAAGCTGGGTGTCGAGATACGAGAATAAACGGCCTTGCAACAAAGGGTCATTGGAAAAGTCGATCCCCGGCACTACGTGCGAAGGGCAGAAAGCAACCTGCTCGGTCTCCGCAAAGAAATTATTCGGCCAACGATCAAGGACCATGCGGCCGATTACTTTTAATGGCACCAATTCTTCGGGAATAAGCTTGGTTGCATCGAGATGATCGAAGGGGAACTTGTCCGCCTCTTTTTGCGTGAAGAGCTGCACTGAGAATTCCCACTCAGGGAAACGACCCGCCTCGATGGCTTCGTACATATCGCGGCGATGGTAGTCCTGATCGGCCCCGGAAATCTTCACGGTTTCGTCCCATATCGTGGATTGCAAGCCGAGCTTGGGACGCCAGTGGAACTTGACGAACGTCGATTCGCCCGCAGCGTTGATGAGGCGGAAGCTATGCACGCCAAAGCCTTCGATCATCCGGAGCGAACGGGGTAGCGTGCGATCCGACATGATCCACATCACCATATGCATGGCTTCAGGCGTGAGCGAGATGTAATCCCAGAATGTGTCGTGTCCGGTCGCCGCTTGCGGAAACCCGCGATCGGGTTCCATTTTTACCGCATGGATCAGATCGGGAAACTTGATGGCATCCTGGATGAAGAAAACCGGGATGTTGTTGCTGACCAAATCCCAGTTGCCTTCCTTGGTATAAAACTTGACAGCAAACCCGCGCACGTCGCGCGGTGTATCGATTGAACCCGCGCCGCCCGCAACCGTCGATATACGGGTAAATAAGGGCGTTTTTTCACCAACTTCAGTGAGTATCCTGGCGGTGGTGTATTGCTTGAGCGAGGCGGTCAGCTCGAAAAACCCATGCACTCCCGTCGCTCGTGCATGAACGATACGCTCCGGAATGCGCTCGTGGTCGAAATGGAAGATTTTTTCGCGCAGGATGAAATCTTCCAGCAATGTAGGTCCGCGTGGATTAGCCCTGAGCGAGTTTTGATTATCCGAAAGCGCGACGCCCTGATTGGTGGTAAGCGCCGAATGCTCGCCACCGGCAACCTGGTGTAGCTCGCCACCGTCCGCCAATTGCGCCTCTCCGTAGGGAAGTGCCGAGCTATTTTCGTGTTTGCGTTTTTTGGATTTACTCGTCGTCTTGTCTTTGCTCATGTTCGATCTCCTTTGTGAAAAACGGCGCTCTACCGCCGTTATTCGTGTGTTTAAGCGTTGGTCTTAGGGCGTATAAACATTTAAGGGGGCAGGGTAAATATGTCTGTACGGCAGCGCACAATGTACGGCTACAACGTCTATCGCGAAAGAGGAGAAAGAATGGCCAGCGTCGTTTATCACGAGCCCGTTGAGGAACTGTCCGACGAAACGCGCGACATGCACAGAGCTATCGTTTCGTTGATGGAAGAGTTGGAAGCCGTTGATTGGTACAACCAGCGTGCTGATGCGTGCAAGGACGAGGAACTCAAGGCAATCCTTGCGCACAATCGCGATGAGGAAAAGGAGCACGCGTCCATGGTACTGGAGTGGATTCGCCGCAAGGACCCGACGTTTTCGAACGAGCTGAGAGACTACTTGTTCACTGAAAAGCCGATTGCACATGAGTAAATGTGTTCACTGGCCGAGGAGATCATTGCCGGCCATATGGCGACCAATCTTTCCCTGGACCCTGATCTGATCTGATCTGATCGACCGCGCTCTGGAAGTCCGCGGCGAACGGACCAAGAAAGCGGCGGTTACTCGCGCGCTGGAAGGGTTCATTGCTCGCCGCTACCGGCGATCACTTCACCGACTCCTGCGTTCGGCGGCTCCTCAGTTGAATACGCCTCTCTAAGTCTTGTCCCCTTTCGTAAGTTTACGGAATGGCCCGCTGCGGATGTACTTCACGGGGTAGCCTTCGATTTCTTGAGGGAGTCCGGCGTGTGCGTTCTTATTCTCGGCGTCGAGGTGGACGGCCAAGACATAATCGCCCGATTCGTCTTTCTCGACGCCGACGCCGCAGACACCGGGCCGGCTCAACAACTGCGGCGAGTGCCGCCGCTTCACTTCACGAATCTCTCGCTCTGTCGCCAACTTGCTTCCTCTCTCTGGCGTGGCCGCTCGCTCGCTAAAGCACGAGTTTGACTCTCAGTGCGCGCAGCACATTGTCGATGTGGTTGGCGATAGTATGAGACGACGAGCCGGCGAAGAGCAAGCCAACCGCTTTGTTGGTGCTGCGTTCGAGGATCAATGAACCGGAATCGCCCGACGCGCTGAACGGGTGCGCGTCCAACCCGCGGATGATGAGCTGATCGGTGAACGTGACGATGCCCATGTCGTACTCCACGTTAACGTCAGTCTCGATGCTCGTGACGCGCCCGACGGTGAAGCCGGTTGTCCGTCCGAATTTATGCACGACCATATCGATATGCGCTCTGGCCTTGCCTATCGGCGGGCCGATAAACAGGATCGCGTTGCTTGCGAGATTCGTGTTGTCCATTTCCGCGATGGCGGCGTCCACGACGTTGGCGACGCCGGCGACAAGCGGGACGAACTTGGTGAGCTTGGCGATAGGGCCGTTGTTCGGCGGGTTGCCTGCGTCGAGGAAGCCGGGCTGGAAGATCGGGGACTGAAGCGGTAGCCGATTCTCCTCGGCGATGACGTGGTTATTACTGAGGATAAAGCGCTTTGCCCCTTTACTGACCAGCGCGCCGAAGGTGCCGGCCATGATGAACTGGTTGTTCGGGAATCGAAAGCCGACCGAACAGCCGGGTCGCGCGGGACGAATCTTCTTGCGGGGATTCGGCATTTGCGCCATGAAGCGGCGAAACGTCCCGACCTGCTCGACATCAACGGGTTGGCCGTCCACTTCGGACGGCAGACGCTCGTCCGGCGGAATCTGATTGTCGGGATATTTGATCCTGACGAGGAATTTGATGGCCATGATCCCGGTGTGTTTGCCATTCGAAATCTTCTCGCCGATGCCGACGCCGACGAGATTATCTTCCGGCGCGGGAGAGGTCGAAGCCGCGAACGGGTTGAATCCGGCGGCGGTTGGGGAGGCAGATCGCAAGAGGCGTTGCGCAGCGCTCTCTTTGGCGGAGCGTAGCGAATCGATCTGTCTTGCCGAAAAGCCGGTGAAGATGACCAGCTCGGCGTCGTCACTGCTGGCGAATGCCGGTGCGCGCTTGTGCGTCCGGGCCTTCTTTGCGGAGTTCTGAGCTGCCATTCTCTTAGCCCCCTTCGTGACTTACGCTGACGCTTTACTGAACTTACTCACACAGATCCCTTCGACGGGTCCGGCGCTCGCGTGCCGCCTTGTATCATCCCATCTAAACGGCGCGTGCGGTTCCTTCATCCTTGAGCCCTGATACGATCAACGCCGCCCTCGCGGCACGCTACGATGCCATCGCCTACCCGGCGTCGCCGCATCCGCTGACGCACCCGGACCGGCTGGCGACCGTTGCGACGTTTCTCGGTGCGAGCCCACCCGAGGTGGCGCAATGCCGCGTGCTGGAAGTCGGCTGCAACGAGGGCGGCAACCTCATCCCGATGGCGCTGGCACTGCCTTCGGCCCGTTTCGTGGGTTGCGATCTATCCCCGCTCGCCATTGCTGCGGGCCAGCGGACCATCGCCGAGCTCGGTCTCACCAATATCACGCTCGTCGAAGAAGATCTCGCTTCGCTCGCGCCGATGCATGGAATGTTCGATTACATTGTTGCGCACGGCGTCTACTCGTGGGTACCGGCACACGTGCGCGATGGCCTGTTCGCGCTTGCCCGTGAGCGGATGGCGCCAAACGGAGTCATGTTCGTGAGCTTCAATGCGTTGCCCGGCTGCCGCATACGCCAGGTAACGTGGGACGTGCTGCATTTTCACGTGGATCACATTCCGGATCCGCGCGCTCGCCTGGCCGCCGCACGCGAACTCGCACGAATCATCGGCGATGGCGGCAAGGTGCTGCACGAGGCCGATGAACGCTGCGTGCCGAGTTTCGGTCTATCGCGCAACGCCCCGACAGCCTGCTCTTTCACGACGATCTCGCCGAGCTGAACACTCCGGTTTACTTTCACGAGTTCGCCGCGCATGCAGCCCGCTTTGGCCTCAAGTATCTGGCGGAAGCGGAGCTGCGCACGATGAGCGCGGCCGGCATCTCGGCGGAAGCACGCGCATTTCTCTCTACGCTCGACCCGCTGGCGCGCGAGCAATATCTCGATTTCGTTCGGCTGCGCCGCTTTCGCCAGGCGTTGCTGCACCGCAGTGACGCGCGATTCGACATGACGACGCATGCTCAACGCCTGGGAGCGATGCACTGTTCGGCGGATCCGTCGTTGCAGCGGTCAGCGGCGGCGGGGAAACTCGCAGAGCTCGCGCGCGAGCTGGATCCCGCGCACGGTGGCGGCGGGCCTGTGCGAGCGCTACTGGAGGCGTTGTTGCAACGGTCGCCTGCCGCTTGCTCGGTTGCGGAGTTGCGCGCGACCGTGGGTGCCAGCACCCTTGCACGTCCGTTCGAATCGATCCTGACCGATGCGTACGTCGCTGGAATCGTGATTCTGCACGTCCACCCGCCCGCACTCGCCAAGGTGGCGGGGCAGCGGCCTATTGCCAGCTCATTAGCGCGCCTTCAGGCGCGTACCCCAGAAGACGTGACCAGTCTGTTGCACACGCGCGTGCAGCTTCCCGACGCGAATGCACGGCGGCTGCTCACGTTGCTCGACGGCACTAACGATCTCCCGGCCCTTGCCGCGTCGATGAGTGGACCTGCGTTCGGCTTCGATCGCAATCTCGCCGGCGCCTTTGTCGCGCATGCGCTCGAGCAGTTCGCGCGGCTCGCGCTGCTGGTGGCCTGAAGCAATACGAGTATCGACACCCCGACCCTACGTGCGCCGCAAGCATGGTCGTTCTGCCACTCATTGACGTTCTCCGACGGGGGGAAATTGACCATAGCACATCGTTGTTCGAAGATACGCTGGAAGACCTGCACGCAACGACGCGGCCCCGCGAGGAGAGCTCGAGGTATAAGGAACAGCCATGAGTAGCGCTCATTATCAGTTGCACGGCGCGGTGGCCGCGATCACGCTGGACAATCCGCCGGTAAATGGTCTGGGGTACGCCTTGCGCGCCGCGCTCGTCGCCGGTATCGATCGTGCGCTGGCCGATCCGAACGTTCGAGCCATCGTTCTAATCGGCGCCGGCAAGATGTTCTCGGGAGGTGCCGACATCCGCGAGTTCAATACGGAAAAGTCGACCGCCGAGCCGACGCTGCGCACCGTTATCCGCAGCGTGGAGGCATGCGCCAAGCCGGTCGTCGCGGCCATCGGCGGCACTTGCATGGGCGGCGGGCTTGAGCTGACGCTGGGTTGCCATTTCCGCGTGGCGGCGCCTGGCGCTACCATCGCGCTGCCCGAAGTCAAGCTGGGTCTCCTGCCCGGTGCCGGCGGCACGCAGCGCTTGCCGAGGGTGATCGGCGTCGAAGCGGCGTTGAACATGATTGTCTCCGGCACGAGCGTGCGTTCCGAGCAGTTGCAGGGGACGGCGCTGTTTGACGAAATGATCGCGGGCGACTTGCTTCAAGGTGCGCTCGCTTTCGCGCATAACGTCGCCGCGCAAGACCGGCCACTGCGAAGAGTGCGCGATATCAAAATCGATTATCCCAACGCAGAAGCCTTTTTCCAGTTCGCGCGCAACACGGCGAGCGCGATGGCGAAGAACTTCCCGGCACCGGGGAAATGCATCGACGCGATTGCCGCGGCCGTGTCGTTGCCGTTCGACGAAGGATTGCGCATCGAACGCGAGTTGTTTCTGCAGTTGCTTCACTCGCCTGAGTCACGCGCGCTGCGCCACTCGTTCTTCGGTGAACGCGCGGCTGCGAAGATTCCCGATGTTCCCGCCGACACACCGACGCGTAAGATCGAAACCATCGCGGTGATCGGCGCTGGCACGATGGGCGGCGGCATCGCCATGAATTTCCTCAACGCCGGCATGCCGGTCACGATACTCGAGACGACGCAGGAGGCGCTTGACCGGGGCGTGGCCAACATTCGCAAGAACTACGAGAGCGCGGTGAAGAGGGGAAAGCTCTCGCCGGAAAAGCTGGAGCAGAGAATGCGCTTGCTTAACCCCACGCTCTCCGACGATGCCATCAAGAACGCCGATCTGGTCATCGAAGCAGTGTTCGAAGACATGGACGTGAAGCAACGCGTATTTGGAAAGCTCGATAAGCTGATGAAGGCCGGCGCCATTCTCGCGACCAACACGTCGACGTTGGACGTGAACCGGATCGCTTCCGGCACGCACCGCCCGCAGGACGTGATCGGCACGCATTTCTTCAGTCCGGCCAACGTCATGAAGCTCTTGGAAGTGGTGCGTGCGGACAAGACCGCCAAGGATGTGCTGGCAACGGTGATGCAGCTCGCCAGGAAGATCGGGAAGACGGCGGTCGTGTCCGGCGTGTGCGACGGTTTCATCGGCAACCGGATGTTGGAGCAGTATCTGCGCCAAGCGATGTTTCTGCTTGAAGAAGGCGCGTCGGTGGAGCAGGTGGATCGTGCGCTGGAAAAGTTCGGCATGGCGATGGGTCCGTTCCGCATGAGCGACCTTGCCGGCAACGACATCGGGTGGGCAATCCGCAAGCGCCGTTATGTCGAGAAGCCCCACGTCCTCTACTCGCGCATCGCCGATCGTCTGTGCGAACTGGGACGTTTCGGTCAGAAAACCGGCGCGGGCTGGTATCGCTACGAAAGTGGCAAACGCGATGCAATGCCCGACCCGGCGGTAGGCGAAATGCTCGTAAGCTACCGCAAGGAGAAGGGCATCACCGGGCGCAAGATCGACGATGACGAGATAGTCGCGCGTTGCATTTTTGCGCTGGTCAATGAAGGGGCGCGCGTTCTGGAAGAGGGCATTGCGCTGCGCGCTTCGGACATCGACATCGTCTACCTCACCGGCTACGGCTTCCCGCTGTATCGCGGCGGCCCCATGCTCTACGCCGACATGACCGGCTTGCCTAACGTGGTTCGCAGCATGCAGCGCTTTGCCGCCAACCCGCTCGCGGATCCCGCATTCTGGCAGCCGGCTCCGCTGTTGATCGAGCTCGCGGCCGAAGGCAAGAAGTTCAATGGCTGACGCACCGTCTACCAGGAGAATACGATCATGACCGATGCCGTCATCGTCTCGACCGCGCGCACCGGGCTGGCGAAATCCTGGCGCGGTGCGTTCAACATGACCCACGGCGCAACGCTCGGCGGACACGCCGTCAGGCACGCAATCGACCGCGCCAAACTCGATCCGGAGCAGGTCGAAGATGTCCTCATGGGCTGCGCCCTTCCCGAAGGTGCGACCGGCACCAACATCGCGCGCCAGATCGCCTTGCGTGCAGGCTGCCCGGTGACCGTACCGGGAGCCACGGTCAATCGCTTCTGCTCATCCGGCCTCCAGACCATCGCCTTTGCCGCGCAACGCGTGGTCTCCGGTGAAGGCGACATTTTCGTCGCGGGTGGCGTTGAATCCATCTCGTGTGTGCAGAACGAGACGAACAAGCACATGCTGCGCGAGGCGTGGCTTAACCAGCACAAGCCGGAGCTCTATTGGACGATGCTGCAGACTGCAGAGACCGTCGCTCAGCGTTACCACATCCCGCGCGAACAGCAGGATGAGTACGGCGTGCAAAGCCAGCAGCGCGCGGCTGCCGCTGCTGCCGCAGGCAAATTCACCGACGAGATCGTGCCGATGACCGTGACGATGGGCGTGGCGGACAAGGAGTCGGGCCGCTTGTTCACGAAGGAGGTGACCCTTGCCTCGGACGAGGGCATTCGTGCCGACACCAGCTACGAAGGTGTCGCGAAGATCCAGCCGGCGCTGCCGGGCGGCGTGATCGCCGCGGGGAATGCGAGCCAGTTCTCCGACGGCGCGTCGGCGTGCGTCGTGATGAGCGACAAGGCCGCGGCGAAGCAAGCAGTGCGACCAATGGGCATCTTCCGCGGCTTCGCGGTCGCCGGATGCGAGCCCGACGAAATGGGCATCGGCCCGGTCTTCGCCGTGGCCAAGCTGCTCGCGCGCACCGGCAAGCAGGTCGAGGATATCGGCCTGTGGGAGTTAAACGAGGCGTTCGCCGTGCAAGTGATCTATTCGCGTGACCAGATCGGCATTCCCAACGAGCGCCTCAACGTGAACGGCGGCGCGATCGCCGTGGGTCATCCCTACGGCGTGTCGGGCGCGCGGCTCGCCGGGCATGCGCTGATCGAGGGCAAGCGCCGTGGCGTGAAATTCGTCGTCGTGACCATGTGCATCGGCGGCGGCATGGGCGCGGCCGCGCTGTTCGAAGTGGTTTGATCAGACGCAGCTACCCAATTAAGAAACCCGAAAAACTGTCCAACTGCATGGGTCCACTTTTGTCCGCCAAATCCAGTATTTCTCGGGTCGCGGCCGCGCGCTCCGCGCGACGCGGTACCACATTGCGTGTCAGTCTCGCCGTCCTTGTCCTCGTTTCAGCGATGGCAGGTGTTGTTCTGTACGTCGATTGGGGTTTGATCCGCCGGGATGTGTCGGCGCTTGTGGTCACACCTTCGGCGACTACGGCGCCACCAGCGAAACTGGCAGCTACACCGGTCGCCGCGTCAAGCCCTACGCCCGACGTCGCGGACATCATCGGCTTTGTTGACGAACCCCGCCGCGAAGCCGTGGTTAGTGACACTCTATCCACCAGCGGCTGGGCGCTAGCTCAGCATGGCGTGCGTCGCGTGGAAATTCGGGTGGACGGGCAACCCTACCAGGCGCGATATGGGACGGCTCGGCTCGATGTCTCGCACCAATTCCCAAGCTACCCGAGCGGCGGCGCCTCGGGCTTCGTTTTCGAGCGAAACTTTGCCGACCTGCCGCTGGCCCGGCATGCGCTCGAATACACTGCGACCGATAACAACGGGAAACTCAAGTCGTTTGGGTGGAAAAGTCTGATTCCGCCGAGGGCGCTCACGATGTGGCGTTCCCTTCTCGATGCCTCTCCAGCGCTAATCCGAAAGCGCTTTTATTTCCTGATGCTGCTGTCCGGCGTGACCTTGGGCGGAGCATCGGAGATCGACACGCAGTACAAAGACTATATATCGCGAACTCAGAAAATCGGCATCGGAGTGCCGATACTCTACCTGCGTACCACACGAGGCGCGAGCGAGGATTGGCGCTTCGATCCCACGTTCGACCTGACCCGCAAGTGTGGTAATGGACTCGTCGCAGAGGACAATCTGTCCGGCGTAATTGATTTCGCTGTCAAGACCCAGGTGCCAGTGCAGTTTGTACTTAACGGGGGCATCTGGAGTGACTCAAGTTGCGAGGCGCCACAGTGGGATCTGACCGACCAGCTCGAAGAAGATCCGGCAAATTGTCAGTGGACACAGAGCGATCAAGTGTTCCCGGACAATTACCTCAAAGGGCTCCCTGGATCGGTGGACTCGCCCGAACTTGCGCGCACCCTCACGTACAATGTCTATGCTACAAAGGTTCGCGCCTATAAAAAGCGCAATCTGCAAGCCGCAGCTCGAATGATCGCCAGCTTCGGCCGAAAATATCCGGAGTTGCTCGTAGGCGTTGCGCTTGATTCCGATACCTACATGAACCCGTTTTTTTTTCAACGAGAGATCTTCGACTACAACCCGGGAATGCTCCGCCAGTTTCGCGAATGGCTGCGCGGCGCCGGCCCCTATGCCGGTAAACCGAAAGATGGCGCTCCCGACCTTTCGAGATACCGCCGCGCGAAACCGTTTTCCTTGGAGCAAGTGAATACGCTGGCCCGCCAACGTTGGAAGACATGGGCCGAGGTGCAGCCGCCGCGGCAATTACCCGGATCGCCACGCGACGCGTTACAACCGGGGGAAACTCCGTTCTGGGACGATCCATGGTGGCAGGCATGGGATGCGTTTCGAAAGCATGTGGTCGACCTTCATTACGACGAACTGTCAACCTGGGTGCACGAGTCCGGAATCCCGAGCGACGTGATCTTTAGCGCGCAAGGATTCATCAAACCGGATCCCGGCATAAATCCGTTCGCCGTTCACATCTTTAGTCGCACCCAGAACTATGATTCGTCGGGTGTATCGGTAGAGGGCGCGATACCGAGGTACGGTCATCTTGGTGCTGTCATTTACGGCGAAGCCGCGCGCAACGACGTCCAACTCGAAGGGCCGCATTCGATGTTCGCTACGTTTGGCCGCATGGACGACGGCTGGGCGATAGTCGAATACAACAACACTGATTTGAAGCGACCCAACGAGGCGCCCACCTATGCTGCCGCCTATCGGACCTTTCGTGATGCCTTCAACTACGGGGCGCGCGAGATCTCCGCCATGGCGTGGAACGGTTCCAACGGAGTGAATGTCGGCAAGCCCGGCTATCTCCATTACACGGCGTGGCGCAATACGCTTCCCGAGCAGGCGATGCTTGATTTTCTTGTCTCGCACGCTGACGTACCGTGGAGTGCCCGGCTCTGGACGTTTGGAACTGCCCGGCACGCAGACGACGACGGTTGGGTCACGGCACGCGGCTCGATCGTCGCTGGCACCGGATACGTGACGCTCGAGCCGGCTGACGGGGCGTTGACGCTGTTGTCGCCCGCGGATCAGGTCATCCGTCCGGATGCCATCGAGCGGATGCTGTTCCGGTGGGAGGGCAAGGTGAGGCCAACGCTCGTCAAGGTGGCGGCGCAAATTGATCGCGATGGCACCTGGTATGACATAGGCACAGCTACCGGCACGCAAATTACGTTCGCGTGGCCTGCGCAATGGCGTAACAGTCGGACGATCGTGGAGCGATTGAAACTTGAGTTTACGTTTCCGGCAGACGCAACGTCGGCGACCTTGTCCCGTGTGCTGCTCTACCCTCGTGATAACACTCACTGACGTCAAACGGCAAAATATCGTCTCCAGGTCAAATCATCAACGCACGGCGTATTCGGTGGGCATTTGCTGCAGTTGATCTATCGCGTGCGAGTCACATGAATCAAAGACTATCAGGCTCGGCCGGGATGGCCTGCGCAAATCGGATCCCAGTACTTGCGTATCACGCGCTGCATGCGCCGGGAACTACATATGCCACTAACGATCACCTTGCGCTTGAGGAGGATCTGCGGGTAATTCGCGCCCACGGCTTTAGGGTCGCGCCACTGATGGACGTTGCGACCTATGTCACTGGCGAGGGCGCGCACTATCTGGCAGAAGGATCTTGGGTGGGCTTGAGCTTTGATGATGGGACTGATTGGGACTATCACGATTTTTATGATCCGACGATCGGTCATCTAAAGAGCTTTCTGCGCACTCTGAAAGAGTCGGGAAGTGATGAAGCCGATCCTGGGCATTGGCCACAGCCGACGGGTGTGTCGTTCGTGATTGCCTCCCCGGAGGCACGAAGCGTATTGGACCGCACTTGCATCGCTGGACGCGATAATTGGCGCGATACGTGGTGGAAGGAGGCCGCGCAAAGCGGCATTCTTGGCATTGGCAACCATAGCTGGGATCATGTGCACCATACGCTGCCGATCGTCGCTCAACGCGAGCAGCGCAAGGGAACATTTTTCGGCATCGATGAGTTCGCCGACGCTGAAATACAGATTCGTCAGGCGGAAGAGTTTATCTTCGAACGCGCCGGTGGAGCGACGTCTCGACTCTTCGCTTATCCATATGGTGAAGCACCCCACTATCTCGTCGAGGAATACTTTCCACGGTTTCGCGAGCAACACCGAATTTTTGCTGCATTCATAACGGGCGGTGGCTACGCTACGATCGCAACGAATCGCTGGAAGATACCAAGATTTATCTGTGGCGAACATTGGAAGACTCCAAACCAACTTGGCGCGATCCTGTCGGGCGCAAATTGCTAGCTGGCCAATCAACCAATGAAACGGTGGTGGCGCCAGCATCCTTGATCAATCAGATTGTGCGCGTCGAGGAGGTCACTGACGCCGAGTTCTACGTCGGCGATTTGTTTCGGCGAGGCTTCGGCGGCAGTCCCCCTGACTATCCCAGACATTACGTCTCGCTTTACCGTCCAGCACGAAGCCGGCTGACCGTCATGGGTTATGTTCATTACATGACCTTTGAGGACATGTACCTTTGTGGTGGATTGGTGATTGACGAGAGAGAGTATCGTAAGCTCCCGGAGCCGCATCGCAAGCTGATTAAGGAATCAGGTGGAATAGCGGAAAAGCTCCTGCGTGACACATTCGCGCGCCTCGCTCACGCGCCGGCGATCTGGGCTTATGTTGGTGACAGACAATCAGAAAAAGTCTGTCTGCGCGCTGGCTTCCGGCACTGCGACCATCCGCATCTCATGGTTGTCTGGAACTCTGATCTTTCCGACGGGGAGAAGGCGACCCGGATAGAGCGCGCCATTGCTTTTGGGCCTTTTTAAATCAGCGCGGCATGGGTAGCGAACCTTGTTGAGATGCTTCTCCCTACCGAGGGCAAGGGCCGTGCTGGCGCTGGTCCCGTGCCTCGTCGTCCTGCACGGCCGGGCGCTCGCCAAAGATTACGCACGCGAGAAACGCTGGGCAGAAGAGATTAGGCCCGCGATCGTTACCGGCGACAAGCGTTATCTCGAT
>JBPCLS010000370.1:0-3328 GCA_051003055.1 Casimicrobiaceae bacterium | reverse complement strand
GCCCTGCCACGCCAACACCGGCAGCAGCCAAAGTGCCGCGAAGGCGTTCTGCCATAACGCAAGCCCGATAGCGGAGTGGGTGCTGCGCAGGCCGCGATTGCGTACGGCCAACAACGCGAATGAGAGTCCGGACAGAACGCCCCACGCGAGTCCGAGTGCGGCAACGCCGTCCCCGGAATCGACCGGCGCGAGCAACGCGAGCCCCAGCACCACGGCGAGTGCGGTGATCGCATCGGCGCCGCGCCATCTCCAACCCAGTTGCAGACGCTCGAGCAGCAGCACGAATAACGGAAAGCTCGCGTAGCCGAGGAGACCGATTGCGACCGTAGAGACCTTGATGGCGGCGAAAAACGCCACCCAGTGCAATGCCAGAATGCCGCCGTTGACGATGAGCGCCAGCGACGGACGGCCACGAGGTTCGCGGATGAGCGTCGCAACGACCGCCAGCGTCGCTGCGGCAATTAAGGTCCGGCCAACAACGATGGCCACCGCCGACAACGCCACCCATTTGCCAAAGAGCCCCGCAAACCCGAACAGCACGACGGAGACGTGCAGTGCGAAGAGAGAGGAGGCAACTGACATCGGGGAGATTGGCGCCGGGCAGCAAGGAAAATGACGCCGCTCCCGAGCGCAGTATTTTGCACTACGCGCGGCCGCGCTGTCCGACCGCGCTGGAGCACCTGCTAGGTGCCATGGAGCGTGCGTTAGAATCCACCCGCATTTGCGCTCGACGCATCGCATGCGTGACGCGCGCCCAAAACGCCCTCAGGAGACAACATGCCGTCGCCGCTCGCACCCGCGAAGGTCATCGAAGCCGTTCGCAAGCATCCGGGCACCCGCGTCAAGGTCGCCGTTTCGGACATCGACGGCATTTTGCGCGGCAAATACCTGCACAAGGACAAATTCGTTTCCGCCACGGAAAGCGGCTTCGGCTTCTGCGACGTAGTCTTTGGCTGGGACTCGCAGGACGTCTGCTACGACAACACGGCGCTGACCGGCTGGCAGCACGGCTTCCCGGACGCGGTCGCGCGGATCGATCTCGGCACGTATCGCCACGTGCCGTGGGATAACGGCGTGCCTTTTTTCCTCGGGGATTTCGTCTCGACGAAGAACGGCCGCGAGGTGCCCCACCCCGTTTGTCCACGGCAGGTATTACGACGCGTTCTGCGGCGCGCAGAAAAAATGGGATTCACCGCGATGTGCGGGATGGAATTCGAGTGGTTCAATTTCCGCGAAACGCCACAGTCTTGGGCGGACAAAAAAGGCGTCGGCCCGACGCCGCTGACGCCCGGCATGTTCGGCTATTCGTTGTTGCGCGCGAACGCCTCGCAAGCGTACTTCGAGGCGCTCTTTACCGAAATGCAAGCCTTCGGCGTCCCGATCGAGGGCTTGCATACCGAGACCGGTCCGGGCGTGTACGAGGCGGCGCTGCTTTTTTCCGAAGCACTCGAAGCAGCGGACCGCGCGATCCTGTTCAAGACCGGAGCAAAGGAAATCGGTGCCCGCTACGGCATCATGCCAAGCTTCATGGCCAAATGGAGTGCGCAGTATCCGGGGTGCTCGGGACACATCCACCAATCGCTGTCGGATGGCAAGCAGAATCTTTTCTACGATGCCAAAGGCCGGCATCGGATGAGCCGCCTGTTCGAACAGTATTTGGCGGGCCAGGTAGCGACGCTGCTCGAATTCGCGCCGATGTTCTGGCCAACGATCAACAGCTACAAACGGCTGGTCGATGGCTTCTGGGCGCCGGTCAAGCCGACCTGGGGCGTTGACAACCGGACCGCGAGTTTCCGGGTCATCGCCGGTTCGAGCAAGTCGACGCGGCTCGAAACACGCTGCCCGGGTGCCGACGTCAATCCGTACCTCGCGATGGCCGCCGTGCTCGCAGCCGGATTGTCGGGAGTCGAACGTCGCTCGAAACTCACGGCGAAACCGATTACCGGCACCAATCAGGGCGGTGAGGATATTGCGCGTGCGCCGCGCACGTTGATCGAGACGACGCAAGTGTTCAAGAAATCCGCAGCCGCCCGAGATTGGTTCGGCGACGAATTCGTCGATCATTTTGCAGCGACGCGCGAATGGGAATGGCGGCAATGGCTCGATGGCGTGACCGATTGGGAGCTGAAGCGCTATTTCGAAATCATCTGACATGACATCCATACTGATATGCTGATGACGAACATCGTTCGCTTCAGCTTCCCCACGACGATTCACTTCGGCGCCGGTGCGCGCAAGCTTCTCGCCGCGCATCTCATCGGGGAAGGAGTCAGGCGTCCGCTGCTCGTCACCGACCGTGGGGTCGCGGCGTTACCGTTGCTTCCCCAACTGCTAGCCGAACTGCCCTGGCTTGCCGTTGACGTCTTTGCCGACCTCGGCGGCAACCCAGTGCGTTCACACGTCATGCGCGGTGTGCAGGCGTATCGCGAACATCGCGCCGACGCAGTGATTGGCGTTGGCGGCGGTGCGGCGCTCGACGTCGCGAAGGCGATCGCGCTGATGGCTGCACACGGTGGCGATATTCTCGAATACGCGTGGGATCACCCGCAGGTCCGGCCAATCGACCAATCGATTCCGCATTTCGTGGCGGTGCCGACGACAGCGGGCACCGGTTCGGAAGTCGGCCGCTCGGCGGTCATTTCCGACGACGAGACGCACATCAAGAAGATCATTTTCTCGCCACAGTTGTTGGCCAAAGCCGTGTTCGCCGATCCGGAATTGACCCTCGACTTGCCTGCGTCGATTACCGCAGCAACCGGGATGGACGCGCTGACGCACAACGTCGAATCGTATCTATCGCCGGCTTACCATCCGCTGTGCGACGGCATTGCGCTGGAAGGCGTGCGGATCGCGGCGCGTGCGTTGCCCGTCGCCGTGCAAAACGGGCGCGATCTGCGCGCACGATCGGACATGCTGATGGCCTCGTTGATGGGCGCCATTGCCTTCCAGAAGGACCTGGGCGCCGTACATTCGTGCGCGCATGCTCTCTCCACGGTCGTCGACATGCACCACGGACTCGCCAACGGCATCATGATCGACCATGTGATGCGATTCAATCTTCCGGCGGCAACGGACAAGCTAGCCGAGCTCGCGCACGTCGCACGTGCGCCCACCGGGGATACCGGCACGCCGGAGGCGCGTGCGAGCACGTTTATCGATTGGCTGACTAACCTCAAGAGCACGCCTGGCATTCCGGCCCATCTACCGGAATTTACCGCGACACGGCGTGTGCAGCGTAGCGACTTGCCGCGGCGTGTGGCCATCGCCGGCGCCGACACCTGCCATCAGACGAATCCGCGCGCCTGCACGCAGGCGGATTTCGAGCGTC
>JBPCLS010000369.1:0-13923 GCA_051003055.1 Casimicrobiaceae bacterium | reverse complement strand
CCACACTGCACGGACTCATCATGATCTTCGGGGCGATCATGCCGGCAGCGGTGGGCTTCGCGAACTGGCAGATTCCAATGATGATCGGCGCGCCTGACATGGCGTTTGCGCGGATGAACAACTGGAGCTTCTGGCTCCTGCCGCCCGCGGTGACCATGCTGATGATTTCGTTTTTCGTTCCGGGCGGCGCGGCCGCGGGCGGCTGGACGCTCTACCCGCCACTTTCAGTGCAGGCCGGGATGGGGATGGATCTGACGATTTTTGCGATCCACATCATGGGCGCGTCTTCGATCATGGGGTCGATCAACATCGTGACGACGGTTCTCAATCTGCGTGCGCCCGGCATGACGCTCATGAAGATGCCGATGTTTTGCTGGACGTGGCTGATCACTGCGTATCTGCTGATCGCCGTGATGCCGGTCCTGGCGGGCGCGGTGACGATGCTGCTGACCGATCGCCACTTCGGTACGTCGTTCTTCAACGCCGCCGGCGGCGGCGACCCGGTGTTATTCCAGCATGTGTTCTGGTTCTTCGGGCATACGGAGGTTTACATCCTGATCCTGCCCGCGTTCGGGATTATCTCGCAGGTGCTGCCGACGTTTTCCCGGAAGCCGCTGTTCGGTTACGCATCGATGGTGTACGCGACTGCCGGAATCGCGATTCTGTCGTTCCTGGTCTGGGCGCACCACATGTTCACGGTCGGCATGCCCACCGCCGGCCTGCTTTTTTTCATGTACGTCACGATGCTCATTGCCGTGCCCACCGGCGTCAAGGTGTTCAACTGGTTGGCCACGATGTGGAAGGGCGCGATGACCTTCGAGACGCCGATGCTGTTCGCGGTCGGCTTTCTGTTCCTGTTCACGATGGGCGGCTTCACTGGCCTGGTCCTTGCGATCACGCCCGTGGACATCCAGTTGCACGATACCTACTACGTCGTCGCGCACTTTCACTACGTCATGGTCGCGGGGAGCCTGTTCGCGTTCTTTGCCGGCGCGTATTACTGGTTGCCCAAGTGGACCGGCACGATGTACGACGAGAAGATCGGCACGTGGCATTTCTGGGGATCGATGATCTTTTTCAACATCGCGTTCTTCCCCATGCATTTTCTTGGCCTTGCGGGCATGCCGCGGCGAATCCCTGATTACGCGCAGCAGTTCGCCGACTGGAACCTGGTCTCGTCAATCGGCGCGTTCGGCTTCGGCTTCTCGCAGCTTTTCCTGGTCTACGCGGTGATCAAGTGCATCCGCGGCGACGGAGAAAAGGCGTCCGCCAAGCCGTGGGAAGGAGGCGACACGCTCGAATGGACGTTGCCGTCGCCGGCGCCTTACCACACGTTTGAAACGCCGCCAGCGGTCAGGTAGGAGCGCAGCCGATGACCGCCGCCGAGAAATGTGTGCGAGACGGATCGCGCATCCGGCGCGCCAACCTGCGCACCGGGCTCATTCTTGCGGCGATTGCGCTCGTGTTTTTTGTCGGGATCATCGCAACCCGATTCATCGGCGATTCGGCGACTGGCATGTCGGTAGTCGGCATCTCGATTCTTTTGTTCCTGGCGATTGCGATCGGCCGGAATCTGCGCAAATGAACGACGACCTCCGCCGGTCTAACATCGCGTTGCTCAAGAAATTGGTCGTCATTGTTGTCGGTATGTTTGCCTTCGGCTTCGCGCTGGTCCCGCTGTACGAGAAAATCTGTCAAGTGACGGGAATCCGCGATATTGCGCGCGCCGATGAAGTCAGGAACACGCAGATCGATGCTTCGCGCAGCGTACGTATCGAATTCGATTCGAATCTGCGCAGCCTGCCGTGGACCTTCAAGCCGCTGGCAACGGTCCTGGACGTGCATCCGGGAGAGGTGCGCCAAGTGGAGTATGAAATCGTCAACACGACTGACCGTACGATCAGCGGGCAGGCGATTCCCAGCTATGGGCCGCAGCACGCGGGTCAGTATTTCAAGAAGCTCGACTGCTTCTGCTTCGCCAAGCAAACGTTGCATCCTGGCGAAACACGCAGAATGCCGGTCGTGTTCGTCGTGGATCCATCAGCGCCAGCGGATCTCGCGACGATCACGCTGTCGTACACGTTTTTCGAGGTCGAAGGCGGCGAGAAGAAGCTCGTCATGTCCGACGGCAAAGCACGTTAGGAGAAGTCACCGATGACCGCAGCCGCCCACGACGCCAAGCCGTACTACTTCATCCCACAGCCTTCGTACTGGCCGATTAACGGCTCGTGCGCGTTGCTGTTGATGGGGACGGGCGGCGCATTCTGGATGAACAGCATCGCTGCGGGGCCGTGGATGGTTGCCGCTGGATTCGCGCTTCTGGTCTTCATGATGTTCGGCTGGTTCGGCGTTGTCATCGGCGAATCGGAGCAGCGGCTCTACAACAGGAAAGTGGATACGTCGTTCCGCTGGAGCATGAGCTGGTTCATCTTCTCGGAGGTCATGTTTTTCGCGGCGTTTTTCGGTGCGTTGTTTTACATTCGCAACATTGCGGTGCCCGACCTGGGCAGTCTCGAGCAAAAGCTCCTGTGGCCCGGCTACGCCCCACAGTGGCCGACCGAAGGCCCCTATCTCGATTCCCGGTTCACGCCCATGGGTGCGTGGGGCATTCCGGCGCTCAACACGCTGATTCTGTTGACGTCGGGCGTCACGCTGACGGTTGCCCACCACGCGCTGCAAGCGGGCCAGCGCGGCAAGCTCAAGCTGTTCCTGTTCCTGACGATTGCCCTTGGCGCGACGTTCATCGGATTCCAGGCCTACGAGTACATCCATGCCTACAGCGCGCTGAACCTGAAGCTATCGAGCGGCGTCTACGGCTCGACGTTTTTCATGCTGACCGGGTTCCACGGTGCGCACGTGACCATCGGCGCCATTATGCTGACGGTCATGTTGTTCCGGGTTTTCAAAGGCCACTTCGACGCCGAGCATCATTTCGCGTTCGAAGCCGCCGCGTGGTATTGGCACTTCGTCGACGTCGTCTGGCTGTTGCTGTTCGTCCTTGTGTATTTTCTCTAATCCGCACGACGAGCGCGCGGACACGAGAAGCCGCGCTCTCGCGCCGCGCGACTTTTTCGAAGCGTGGCGACGCGGACGGCCGCTGCCGCGCTTGCGGTTATCTAAGCCCGGCGGGCCCGATCCACCCCATCCAGTAGGAAAGGAAGAGGAAGGCGAACAACGTCACCGAGAGCGCCACGCGGATGCTTAGCGCCCACACGACGCGCGAGCCTTTACCGCCATCGCGATAGAGGTACACGAGGGCGGAGAAGAGCGCCACGACAATGGCAATCAACGTGGCGATGACCAAGAGCTTCATTTTCAGTTGCGTGGCCTCGTTCGTGTCTAGTGTAGTGAAACATTGTCGCTGGCGCGCAACCACTTGATGGAACTCACCGCCAACCCACCAGAACGCCGCTGGCGGCCCAAGGCCTTGCCGACGCTTGCGACGATCGTCGCAATCGCGATTTTTGTCGCAGCCGGGGAATGGCAACGCGGGCGCATGGAACATAAGCAGGTGCTGCGCGCTCAATTCGATTTGGCTTATCAAGCCGCACCGGTTCCGCTGCCTGCCGCGAGCGAAGATTGGTCGGTCTGGCGCTATCGCGCCGTCGTGGCCGAAGGCAGCTTCGACGCGCATCGCCAGATTCTGCTCGACAACAAAATCCATCGCGGGCGCATCGGCTTTCACGTCGTCACCCCATTGCGCCTGAACGACGGCCGTGTGGTGCTCATCGACCGCGGTTTTGTCGCGGGCACCGGCAGTCGGGCGGCGTTGCCGTCCGCCCCTCCGCCGGCCGGCAATGTGTCGGTGCATGGCCGCGTCAACATCCCACCCGCCCGCTATCTGGAATTGGCGCGCGTGCCGCAAACGGGGCCCGTTTGGCAGAACCTCGACCCGGCGCGTTTTTCCGCGACGACGGGGATAGTCGTACTGCCGATTGTCGTCGAGCAGACAGCCGTCGAGGGTGCGGCCGACTCGTTGATCCGCGGCTCGACCCCGCCTGATTTCGGCATTGCGCGTCATCGCGTTTATATGCTCCAGTGGTACGCGTTCGCGGCGCTTGCGGCCGGACTGTGGCTGTACTTCAACCTGCGGCGGGACCCTAGCACGATGGCTTCGGATGCGTGATCCGCGTTCGCCACCGCCGGCGGGCGGCATGCAGGCCAAAAATAAGCGCACGCTCCTTTTGATTGCCGCAGTGGCCGTGACACCGATTGTCGCCTCGTACGCTGCGTACTATCTGTTTCTGCGGGAAACCCAGGCGAACTATGGCGAGTTGCTGCCGACCCGTTTGGCGCCGCCGCTCGCCGGGACGCGCCTCGACGGCGCTGCGTTCGAGTTGGCCGGTCTGCGCGGCAAATGGATACTCATCATCGCCGCACCCGCCGCGTGCGACCCGGGATGCGCGCAGGCGTTGTACGCAACCCGCCAGGCGCGCGCGATCCTGGGTAGAGAACGCGAACGCGTGCAGCGCGCGTGGCTCGTGACCGACGCGGGAACACCGGAAGTTGCGCTGCTCGCCGAGCATCCCGACCTCGTAACGGCACGCGTTCCGATGACGGCGGTCGCGGCGCTGCCGGCGGGCGCGGAGCGCATTCACTTGATCGACCCCCTCGGCAACTTCGTCCTATCGTACTCGCGCGACCCGGATATCAAAGCGGCTGCCCGTGATCTGCAACGCCTGCTGCGCGCGTCGCGCATCGGCTGATTCGCAAACCTGAGGTTCCTAATCGCCCGGCGTGTAAAATTATCCGTTCACCGAACTCTACCTTCCCGATGATGACGACGCTCGCGCTTGCTGAAAGCCGCGTAAGGCAATTCGTTGCCCTGACCAAGCCGCGAGTGGTATCGCTGATCGTTTTTTGCGCGGTGATCGGGATGTTCCTGGCGGTCCCAGGCTTGCCGCCGGCACACACGGTTTTTGCAGCGACCTTGGGCATCGCGCTCGTGGCAGGCGCCGCGGCCGCGGTGAATTGTCTGGTCGAGCAGAAGATCGACGCGGCGATGGAGCGCACGCGCGCGCGCCCGCTGCCGCGCGGCAAGCTCACAAAGCTCCACGCGCTCGCTTTCGCCGGTTGCATCGGCGGAGCCGGTTTGTGGCTCCTGTATCACCTTGTGAATCCGCTGACGATGTGGCTGACGTTAGGGACATTTGTCGGGTATGCGGTGATCTATACGATGGTGCTCAAACCCGCCACACCGCAGAACATCGTCATCGGCGGCGCTTCCGGCGCCATGCCGCCGGTGCTGGGTTGGGCGGCGATCACCAACGACATCGCCCCGGAACCGTTGCTGCTGTTTCTGATTATCTTCATCTGGACGCCGCCGCATTTCTGGTCGCTCGCGCTCTATCGTGCAAAAGACTATGCGAACGCCGGATTGCCAATGCTCCCGAATACGCATGGACAGAAGTACACGCGCCTGCAGATCGTGCTTTATACCTGCGCGCTTATCGGCGTCTCGCTGCTGCCGTATGCGATCCGGATGAGTGGTGTTCTGTATCTGGCGGCGGCACTCGCACTGGGCGGCGTGTTTCTCGCCTACTCGCTCAAGTTGTACCGAAATTACAGCGACGCTCTTGCGCGGGCAACGTTCCGTTTCTCGATCGTGTACCTGGCAGCGCTCTTTTCGGCGCTGCTTATCGACCATTATTGGCGCTGATGCTGCGCGGGGCGGCCGCGGCGCTGCGAACGCTGGTGCTGTTCATCGCCGGCGCCGCGCTCATCGCGTGTGCGCCCGAAGGACCCAAGTTCAAGTCGTCCGACGTCACAGGCGCATCGTTTGCGCGTGATTTCGCGCTCACCGACCATACCGGGACGAAACGTTCGCTCGCCGACTACCGCGGCAAGGCGGTCGTCGTCTTCTTCGGCTTTACCCAGTGTCCGGACGTCTGTCCGACGACGCTCGCCGACCTGGCCGAAACGATGCGCCGTCTGGGATCCGATGCCGAGCGGGTTGCCGTGCTGTTCGTTACCGTAGACCCAGAACGCGACACGGCGGAACTGCTTGCGAAATACGTGCCCGCCTTCGATCCGCGCTTCGTCGGCCTCTCCGGCGACGCCGCCGCGATCGAACGAACCGCCAAGGAATTCAAGGTGCTCTACCAGAAGCAACCGGGCAGGGCGCCCGGCAGCTACTCGATGGACCATTCGGCCGGCAGCTTCGTGTTCGATCCGCAGGGACGCCTGCGTCTCTACGTGAGTCATGGTCAAGGGCCCGACATCTTCACGCATGACTTACGCGCGTTGCTGAACGAGTCAAGCCGTTCTTGACACGCAGTATTCGCGCCAGATGTACCGCAACGCCGTCTCGAAGGTGCGCGCGAAACGCGGCCCGTCGGTGAGCGGCGACGCGGCCACGCGCGCGCGCAGCCCCGCGCGCAACGCCGAGAGCGCTGGAATGTCAGCGTGCCATCGCTGCCCGATGGCGATAAAGGCGTCCTCGGTGTTCGCCGCCAAGTCGGAGAGACCGCACGCATGCAACATCGCCGCCGTTTGCCGGCCGATCATTGTCTTGCCGAGCAGCGTAACGACGGGAACGCCCATCCATAGCGCGTCCAGTGTCGTCGCGCCGCCGTTGTACGGGAACGTGTCGAGCGCGAGATCGACGTCGGCATATTGGCGAAGCATCTCGTGGTACGCCGAGGGCGGGCGCAATTCCAGTCGATGCGCGGCGACTCCGTGAGAGGCGAAGCGCGCGAGCGCATCGGTGCGGATGCCATCGTCTTCGAATTCGCGCGCCTTGATAAGAAGCCGCGCGTCGGGGATCGTCGTCAGGAGCCGCGCCCACAAGGCAAGCACGGCCTCGGTCGTTTTCGCCCAGCGGTTGAAGCTGCCGAACGTCAGATGGCCGGTGCGGAGGACCGGTGCGGGCGAGACATCGGGTGCCTGTTGTGGCGCGAGAAAGCACAACCGCGTGGGCAAGGCGAACGGACGCTCGGTGAAAAACCGCTGCATGCTCTCCGGCGAGGAAAAATCGTCGGTCAGGATGTAATCGATCGCTGGCACGCCGGTCGTGTCGAAATAATCGAGCCAGCTCAATTGGCGCGGAGCGAGCCGTCGCGCAAACGCAAGCAGACGATTGCCGCCGGAATGACCCGCGAGATCGATGATGATGTCGATGCGGTCCGCGCGTACCTGCGCGGCGAACGAGTCATCGTCGAGCGTTTCAATGGGCCGCCATACGTCAACGGCGGCGCGCAGACGCGCGGTGGTCGCATCCGCGCGCAATGAATTCGCATAGAAAATAAAGGCGAGCCGACGTCTGTCGCGGTGCTCGAGCAGCGGCAGCAGCACGTTGGGAACGGGCCCGGTCACGATGTGCGGCGTCACCAATCCGACACGCAACAGTCGTTCCGGATCGGACGTATCCGTGGTCGGAGCTTCAAGGGGCAAATGGGCAACGTGCTGCTTCGCCCAACGAAGATGTTCGGCGAAGATGGTGTCGGCTGAATAGCTTGCCGAGAAATGCAGGAGCATCAGCAGATTGCTGTGCAGTTCCGGCGAGGCCGGCGCCCGCGTCAGCGCGCGGCGCAGCGCCGCAATCGCGGGGTCGGGCTGGCCCGTCGCAAGCAGCACCAGTGCATAGTCATTGACCAGATAGCCGTCGTCGCGTGATTCAGCGACTGCTTGCTCGAGATACGGCAGGCTGCGGCTCAACTGACCGGCGCCACAGAGCGCGATTCCGATCCGGCGGCGCACTTCCGGTAGTGCGGGATCGATTGCGAGCGCGCGTTCCAGCAATATGATCGCATCCGCACTGCGTTCGAGGCGGAGGAGTACGAGCCCCAGATTGGCGAGTGACGGAACGTGCCTCGGCCGCATGTCGAGCACCGCGCGATAGTGTCTTTCCGCGGTTTGCAGGTCGCCGCGAGCGCGCGCGAGCTGTCCCAGGTTGAAATGGGCGCCCCAATGATCGGGCTCGAACGCAAGCACCTGGGTGAATGCCTCGGCCGCGGCGTCGGGCTGGCTTTGCTTTTGCAGCGCGGCGCCCAATCCAAGGCGCGCGCTCACGAGTTCCGGCGCGGCGCACAGCGCAGCGCGAAAGACTTCCGATGCACGCAACGCATCGCCCGCTTCGAGCAGCGCGAACCCTTGCTCGAGCAGCGCGGTTGCGGAGATGGCCAATGGCTGCGGGGACTTACTTCGAAGACCCGCGCTCGATCAACTCGATCTTGTATCCGTCCGGATCCTCGACGAACGCAATGACGGTGGTCCCGCCCTTGACCGGTCCCGCTTCCCGCGTGACCTTGCCTTGTTTCGCCCTTACTGCTGCACACATCGCCGCGGCGTCGGCCACTTCGATCGCAATATGCCCAAATGCGCTGCCCAGATCGTATTGTTCAACGCCGTAGTTGTACGTGAGCTCGAGCACAGCGCCGTCGGTTTCATTGCCGTAGCCGACGAAGGCGAGCGAATACTCTTGCTCGGGACGATCGGTCGTGCGCAGCAGGCGCATCTCCAGCACGCCCGTATAAAACGCCACGGCGCGCTGCAGATCGCCGACGCGCAACATCGTGTGCAGGATTCTCACATCAAGAGCCCTCTGGCCTGCTAAATCTCGATCATCTCGAAGTCCTCTTTGCGGGCGCCGCATTCCGGACACGTCCAGTTCGGCGGGACATCTTCCCAGCGGGTTCCAGGCGCAATGCCTTCTTCCGGTGCCCCTGAAGCTTCGTCGTAAACCCAGCCGCAAATGAGACACATATACTTCTTCATCGAATGATTGCGTTGGCGACTGGCGTAAAATGATGAAATTGTAACTGGTCTTGCTCGCGTGGCGGTCCAAATGCCTTCGCGTTCTCGTTGCCTGCCGATGCCTCTCCCTAACGACCCCGCCTTTCCCCCGATCGTCCTGTCGTTCGCCGCGTCGGACCCATCCGGCGGCGCCGGCATTCAGGCGGATCTGCTGACGCTTTCGAGCATGGGCTGCCATCCGCTCTCGGTCATCACCGCGTTGACCGTGCAGGACACGTTGGGCGTGGAGAACATCATGGCGATCGACTCGGACTGGGTCGCCGACCAGGCGCGTTGTTTGCTCGAGGATATGCCCGTCGATGCCTTCAAGATCGGCGTGCTGGGCAGCATCGAGAACATCACCGCCATTGCCGAAATCGTTTCCGATTATCCCGATGTGCCGTTGATCCTCGATCCCGTCCTCGCCTCGGGACGCGGCGACGAGCTGGCGACGGACGAGATGACGCACGCGCTGCGTGAACTCTTGCTGCCGCAAACCACGCTTGTCACGCCGAACAGCATCGAGGCGCGACGCTTGGCCGACTGCGAAGACGACGATGAAACCTCGCTCGCAATATGTGCGGGCCGCTTGATCGAGTCGGGCTGCGAGTTCGTCCTCGTGACGGGCACGCACGAGAATACGCCGCAGGTCGTGAATACGCTCTTTGGCAAAGGCGGCGTTGTGCGAACCGATTCCTGGCCCCGGCTGTCCGGCTCCTTTCATGGTTCCGGCTGCACGCTGGCCGCGGCTATCGCGGCGATGCTCGCTAACGGCCTCGAGTTGCCCGATGCGGTGCGCGAGGCGCAGGAATATACGTGGAACACGCTCAAGAAGGCCTACCGACCCGGCATGGGCCAGTACCTGCCCGACCGGCTGTTCTGGGCGCGTGAAGAGAGTGACCCACCCACCGAAGAGCCCGAACGCTCGCGGGTCGATGCGCGCGGCAGTCACTAGAGCTTCTGACTTTCCTACGCCCGCCGATACGTTTCAATGCAAGTGCCGCACGCAGCACGGGCGTCGCGACCGCGGCTACAAGGGCTCTACGCCGTCACTCCAGACACGCAAGAGACTGATGTGCTGGTGGCCAAAGTTGCGGCTGCGCTTGCTGGGGGTGCGCAAGCGATTCAATATCGCAACAAGACAGGGTCGGTGGCGCTCAAACGCGATCAGGCGCAGCGGATCGCACGTTTGTGCGCGCGACGCGGCGTTCCGATGATTGTCAACTACGATCCCGAACTGGCCGCTGCTGTCGGTGCAGATGGCGTGCATCTCGGCCGCGACGACGGCGATGTGGTCAGCGCGCGCGCGCTGGTTGGCGAAACGAGACTCATCGGCGTTTCGTGCTACGGCGATATAGCGCTTGCGCAACGCGCGGTCGAACATGGCGCCGATTACGTCGCGTTTGGCAGCTTCTTTCCGTCGAGTGTCAAGCGCGACGCTGCGCACGCTGACACGTCGCTGTTGACGCAAGCGCGCGCGCTGGGTGTTCCCGTCGTCGCAATCGGCGGGATCACCGCCGGCAACGCGCGCATCGTAATCGACGCCGGAGCCGACGCCGTGGCCGTGATCACGGACGTATTTGGTCACGACGATCCTGAGGCCGTTACGCGCGCGGCGTCGGCCATCGCCGCGGTCTTCGCCGCGGTCTTCGCTACACCTCTACCAACGCCGGTCCGCGACTGATGGGATCCCGCGTCAGCATGATCGTGCGCTCGATGGCTCGGCCGGAGCTCGGCAGAGCGCTCGCATCGCTCGCCGCGCAGACACATGACGACCTCGAGATCGTACTGGTTGATGCGACCGGCGGCGCGCATCCTTCGCCGCCTCCAACTTGCGGAAGGTTTCCAATCGCGTTTGTCGCGGCTTCGAAACCGCGCACGCGCCCAGTCGCGGCGAACGCCGGATTGGAGGCGGCTAGCGGCGATTACCTGGGATTCCTCGACGATGACGATGCACTCGACCCGACACATGTCGCGAACCTGGTCGATACGCTTGCCTTGCAGCCGGAACGGGCGGTTGCGTACACGCACGCGCGCGAGGTTGACGCGCGAGGGGCAACCGTCCGTGTCCGTAACGAGCCGTATTCGCGCTTTTTGCTGTTTCAGGATTCCTATATTCCAATCAATGCCGTGCTGTTTCGCCGCGCGCTGCTCGAACATTGCCAGTTCGATGCAACCCTCGAGGTCGCCGAGGACTGGGACTTCTGGATCCAGGCGTCCGTGGTTTCGGATTTCATCGCCATACCGCAAGTGACTGCGATCTACCACTCTGACCTGGGAACCTCCGGTACCGGCGCAGGCGCCAATCACGACCGCCCAAAAGTGGCACGGTTTTGGGCGCGTATTGCTGCCAAGTGGCAAGTGACCGGGGAAGCGCTCGCGCGGGATCTCGAACGGCGTTTCGAGCACGCGCTGCAGGCGTACACGCACAATGACCACGCCCTGGCGGACGCGCTCGCCGATGATGTGCTTCGTCTCTACCGCTTTCATGGAGGCGCGCTCACGCTGTCCGGAACGCTTGCGGCAATGCGCGGCGACTTCACGGTCGCGGCCGAGCGCTTCGCCGTGGCTGCCGCGGAAAACCCGCGAGATGCGTCAGTGCAATTCAATCTCGCGCAGGCGCTTGATCGTTTGCACCGCGGGCGCGAGGCCGCGGCGACCTACGCGCGCGTGCTCGAGCTTGAGCCCGACCACCCATACGCCCGGCAGCGCGCAGTCGCGCTGGCACGAACGCACGTCCATGACCTCCCGTAACGACGAACTCTTCGCGCGGGCGCAGCGCACGATTCCCGCCGGCGTCAATTCGCCGGTCCGCGCGTTTCGCGCGGTGGGCGGCACACCACGTTTTTTCACGCATGGCCAAGGCGCGTACGTCTGGGACGCCGATGGAACGCACTACATTGATTACGTTGGCTCCTGGGGGCCGGCGATCCTGGGCCACGCGCATCCCGCCGTCGTCCGCGCGGTGCAGGAAGCGGCCAAGCATGGACTCTCGTTCGGCGCGCCGACCGAACTCGAGATCGTGATGGCGGAAACGCTCGTGCGGCGCCTGCCGTCGCTCGAACTCGTGCGGCTGGTTTCCTCGGGCACCGAAGCGACGATGTCCGCGCTGCGGCTTGCTCGCGGCTACACCGGTCGTACGAAGATCGTCAAATTCGAGGGGTGTTACCACGGTCACAGTGACAGCCTGCTCGTTAAAGCGGGCTCGGGGATGCTGACGTTCGGCCAGCCATCCTCCGCCGGCGTGCCGGCGGCGATCGCAGCGGAAACCGTCGTGCTGCCGTTCAACGATCTTGGTGCCGTCGAAGACGCGTTTCGCGCCGATGGCGCCTCTATCGCCGGCGTCATTGTCGAGCCGATTGCCGGCAACATGAACCTGATTCTGCCGAATTCCGGTTTTCTCGAAGGCCTGCGCGCACTGTGCGATCGTCACGGCGCCGTGCTGATTTTCGACGAAGTGATGACCGGCTTTCGCGTGCATACGCAGGGCGTGCAGGGTCTCTACGGGATCAACCCCGACTTGACGACTCTCGGCAAGGTGATCGGCGGCGGCATGCCGGTCGGTGCCTTCGGTGGCAAACGCGCGATCATGGAAAAAATTGCGCCGCTGGGCCCCGTGTATCAGGCAGGCACGCTGTCGGGCAATCCCGTCGCCGTGGCGGCGGGCCTCGCCACACTCGCCATAACCGAAACACAAGGTTTCTACGATGATCTCGCGCGCACGACACGCGCGCTCACCGACGGTCTCGCTGCCGCGGCAGCCGACGCCGGAGTTACCTTCTCCGCGCAAGCGATAGGCGGCATGTTCGGCTTCTACTTCGCGCCGAACGTCCCCGATTCCTACGCGGCGGTGATGAGTTGCGACAAAGAGCGCTTCAAAGTCTTCTTCCACGCAATGCTCGATGCCGGGATATATCTCGCGCCATCCGCGTTCGAGGCGGGTTTCGTATCTGCGGCGCACACGACCGACGACATCGCAGCGACCGTCGCCGCGGCGGCAAAGGCGTTCGCGAAAATCCGCTAGCTCATCCGCATTGGTACGCGCCGTGACTCGTAGCGGCCTCTACGCCAGTCCGTCGGCTAATGCGCGGCGCGTTGCTTCAAGATAGCCGCGCCCGTGTGCCTGGTCCGGTTCGAGGTAGCAGCCCTCGCCCCATTCGTTCCATGCATTGACGAAGACGAGTTGCTCTTCCTCCGGTAAATGCGCGCGCGTTTGCCGAAGGATCTCGGTCAGCCATCTGCGGTAGTTCTCCGGATGTGCATTGACGAATATCTGGCCATTGTTCTGCAGCCGCGGCGTGTTGTCCCAGCCGGGCATGACACCGCGGAAGCGGCGGTAGTCGGGCCAGGGTCGTGCGATCGCGTTGCGCGCCGCCGTCACGTAATCCCAGACATTGCCGGCAAATGCTGAATTCAATCGCTCGATCTCATCGGTGAATTGCATCGAAGCGAGGCCATGCGGCGGGAACTCGACGGCGGCGTCGAAGTCCCATCGCTGCGGCGAATTCATGCCCGGAGCTTCGACCATCGCGAGAAACAGGTCGCCTAACCCCTCCGCCTGCGCCGTTTCGCGAAAACGCCTGGCCGTGTCTCGCGGAGACGGCAGCAGATTGACGCGATACACGAGGAACAGAGGCCGGTCGTCGACGCGCAGGTAGCGACGATCGCGAAAGATCGGGGCGAGGTCCGCAATCAGTTGCCGGTCGTGCTCGGCCGAATACGACTGTTCGATCAGTACTTCGTTGTTTCCGCCGTCCCAGCGCTTGCTCCAGTTCTCGTTGGCCCAGCACACGCAGAAGGGAAATTCCGGTGCACCGCTACGTACCACTTCTGAGAGCGGCTGGTCGAGTAGACGACGACCGGCGAACCAATAGTAGTAGTAGCAGAATCCGTGGATGCCATGCGCGGACGCGAGCGCCGCCTGCGTCGCACGCGTTTCGGCCGAACGCAGGTCGTAGTAACCCAATTCAGTCGGAATGCGTGGCTGTTCGTGCCCGACGAAGTTCGGTATCGCCTTGCGCACGTTCCGCCAATCGGTGAACCCCGCCCCCCACCAACCGTCGTTCTCGGGAATCGGATGGTACTGCGGCCGGTAGAACGCGATGAGCTTCAACGCAGTGGCGTTGGCTCTTACAGCGATCGGACAGCTTCCAGGTCTCTCTCATGCGGGGCCTGGCTATATTCGAGGAG
>JBPCLS010000368.1:0-7005 GCA_051003055.1 Casimicrobiaceae bacterium | reverse complement strand
GCCCGCCAACGTGCAACACGGCACCGTCCTCGTGGTGGCGCATCACGCTGTACCAATCGCAAGCCGCGGATAGTCCGAACGTCCCGCTGATGTCTTCGAGCGGGTCGTCTCCCTTGGCCTTGCGCGTGTGATGAATGCACTCAACCGTCAAGCCGGGGCGGTCCTTACACAAGCCTTGTAGTGCGGTGACGGCTTCGTAATCGGCGGAGAAGGCCGGCGTGCGCTGATCGGGAACGCTGCGGAATCGCGTTAGCGAATCGATCGCGACATATTTGACGTCTGGGTTGTGGTCTAGGAACTGTCGAAGCTGCACTACGCCAGCGGTGCCGCGGAACCATTCAAAAAAGAAGAGGATCCGCGCCAGGGCCTCATTCGGGAAAGCGGCGAGCTGTAGCTTGTGTCGGGTCTGACGGGCGTTTTCTTCCAACGTGAGGAACGCACATCGCGCTGTCGTGCACTGCGCTCCGAACAGCTCGCCGCCGCTCGCGACGGCTGCCAATTTTTGCCGGACGAATGTGGACTTGCCGAGTTTCGGGCGGCCCGCAGTAATGCCGAGGCCTTCGGGAATCCAAGGTTCACAGTTGAACGAAATCGCAGGCATAGCGCACTCCAAGAGATCGCGGCCTGTTTGGCCAATCGGCGGCGTATCACTTTCGTTTCCCGCGCCGTTGTGCCGTCGCTTTATTGGCGGCGCTGCAACAGTGTCGTGACGGAGTTCGTCAATGCTCACAAAGGCGCTAGTTGGCATGGGCGGCCTCGCGCACGAGATCATTGGCATCGGCACCGGCGCGAGCCGGTGTGATGGCCACGACGCGGCGCTGCGCAGCGCACCAGCGGCTTGCACACTCGCGCGCGGCGCGCAGTCCGGCGGGATCGTGGTCGGCGAAAATCGTTAGCGTTTCGATGCCGGCCAGTACCGGAAATTTCGCCATCTGCCCCGCGTCGATAGTGGCCCACACTGGCGCATACAATCGGGCGGCGGCTAAGGCAGTTTCGACACCTTCGGCAATCGCTAGGCCGTACGAAATATCTTCGTCCGCGAAGAGCCGAATGCACACCGGATCATCCGCACTGCCCAAGCGCATTTTCGCGATGGCTCGGTCAGAGCCAGCGGGGTCAAGAAATATGCGATGGATGCCAACCCCACGGTTGCCGACTGCAGTAGAAACCCGGCAAACAATGGCCGGCAATCTACGAGCGGCCCTCGTACAAAACAGCGATGCGTGGAATCGCAAATCGGCGTAGCGGCCGGGAAACGCGCATGCACGCTGGTGCAGGTAATCGGCGCCGGCAGTGCCGTCCAGTGGCACGCATTCGTTCCAGATAGCACGCGCTAGCTCGTACGCTTCGCGAGGCTTCGCCGGTATCGGCAGAAGCGGCGATTTCCAATGCCGTCCGTTGTCGTCGTTTGCGGAAGTTGCGCCAGACCACTGGCAACGATGGCAAAGCCAACAGGCGCGATCGCCCTGGATGCGCACGGCCAGCGCATCGTCGGACGGTCCGCGTGCGCACCTCGGGCAAGTCGTCCGATTCTCGCCCTCGCGCGTTCGGCGCAGTTCGAGGCCGGCGTCGCTCAGCTTGTCGAGCAAACGCTCCGCGTTCATCGTTTGGCCGCGTTCTTGGCGTCATCGGAAGCGCGGAGCCGGACGCAATCAGCGCCATTGAGCAACGCGAGACGACGACACTCCGCAACGGCGATAGAGTGATCGCGATACCGATGCCACACACACCACTCGTCGGTCGCGGCGTCCCGAATCTCGACGATATGCGCAAACACCGGACGATGCCGAGTTATCGGGACGCGTTCCGAGCGCGGGCCGGTCACGTCTGCACCCCCCCGTCGCTTTCGCGCCGCGAGCGCACCCGACGCACGCGTGCGGGACAACCGATCTCGAGGAGTCGGGCCGCGACTAATTGCGCCTCCGTTTCGTCGGTGTACGCTTGGAAAGCGAGCTCGCTACCGTTTTGTTTCGTGCAGACGACCTGATAATTTCGGGCGCGTTGCAACGCCGGCAGCCCGTTCATTGCAGACGGTTCGACTCGACTCGCAGAGCATCCGCCTCCGCAGCAGCCGCGGCGCCGAGAAATTCGCTCGCGGCGATCTCGTCATCAAGATCGAGTCCCGCTTGCTTCAACTCCTCCACCGTGAAGGTATCGAAATACAAGGCCAGCACTTTTGCAGCAAACACGCGCAGCACGGGCAGCGGCACACCCGGATGCGCCGGGGCCACAGCTTCAGCAAGCAGGGAGGCAGAAATTTCCGGCGCGTTGGTTAGCTTCGCCAACGTCAAGCACAGCGCGTGCACAACGTTGGGCTGCGAAAACGTGCGGGCGTTCATTACGCCGCCTCTAATTCAGAGCGGCTTTTTTTCTTGCGAGTGGCCGATTTCTGTTTCGAGACTGCAGTGCCTTCAGCGGTGCCGACGATCCCGCGCTGCCACGCTTCAAGTTGTTCCTCGGACCATGCGGAAACATTCTCGCCGACGCGCATCGGCGGCGGAAAGCGTCCCGCGGCTACCCACCGGATCACGGTGGATTTCGAAATATTGCCGATGTACGGGCCCAGCGCTTTGAACCGAAAATACTTTTGCATCGCCTCTCCTCCGCCTTGGGCGCACGCGAAAGCGTGGCACCGCATTAAGGCGCAAGGGTGGGCGCAAACCCAATACTTAAATAGGGACTTTAATTAAACGGGGGTATTAATGACGCGGCGGCCACTTCCGCAACGCAGCGTTGGAAAGCTTGAGCAGCCCTTGCGCCTTAATTTCCGCACCCACGGTCGGTTGGATTATTTCGTCGAGGTGGTAATTCAGCGCTACGGGGTCCGTGTTGTACACACCCGCGCGACGTGTTGCATCTCGCACGACGATTGCTACGGCGGCAAGTGTGCGGCGACGTTCAGTCAATTCGGCGCGCCCAGTGGGGGAGCGGCTGATAGGCGTGGCCACTCGGCGCGTCACGTCGCTCGCGTGGCTCTCCGCCGCCGCGGAGCTCAGGCCGGCCACTGTAAACAACTTAGAAAGTGCACGTTTGCAATCCGTCGGGCGGCCGCGTCTTCGCCCCGCTTTAACGAAGGAGGCAAACTTCGCGCGGCGTTTGGCGATTTCCCGGTCGATCCTGCGCGCCATGGCAGAGTCCGGTGGAAAAAGGTGTTTTACAAGGTTGGCGCGCCCGATCCCTATGGCCGTGTTGGCCTTGCCTATGCGCTTCAATTCCGCGTTGACTAACCAGCCATCGAGCCGCTTAGAGTGTTCAACCATCGCAATGGCGAAGGCAAGGTCCATCACGTCACTCGACATCGACTCGGCGTTTTCCAGCAGCGGGCAGTGATACCTGCGTTGTGCGTATTGGATTATTGGGTGCGTGTGCCTATCGACGACGCCGCCGAGGTCGCGGAATAGCGCCTTAAAGTCCGGGAAGTACCGATCGATGTCAGGATCGCTGTGCTCGTTGAAGGACGCGCCAAACTGCGGAATGCGGAAGCCCAACACCTTGAAAAAAAGCTCCAAGGCGAATATCTGCTGTGGCTCAACCATCTGCTGTAACTCAAACGATTCCAACGGCGCTTGCTTCAAGAGGCCTGCGAGGTAACGGAGTTGCTCGAAAAAATTCCTAGGCGCCAGGCTCGGCCACTTGAAGAACAGCATCAGGGCATATTCTCTGTTGCCTTGAATATAGGCCTCACGGATTTCCGGCGGCATCCACGAGAGCACCCGACTTTTGGGATTGCCCAATTCATCAAGGGTGGATTTGGTGCCAGCAGCGCCATCCGCCGCGGTACCTTCATGCTTCCGACGTCCCATATCGCTATCGCACGCGCTTGTTGAACGGGACGACGTTCGCGGTCTTGCAGCTCGTCGGCATCGGCGCGACGAACCGCGCCCACGCGTCGAGCAACTTGCGCCGCTCGTCAATGAACTCCGCGCGGTTATACGCGCGCCGCACGCGATCCCCTTCCTGATGCGCGAGGGCCGCTTCGATCACGTCACTGCGCGCCGCGCCGGTCTCGTTCGCCCACGTCGAAAAGGTCGACCTGCAAACACCGTGTACCGTCGTCTTGTCCGAGATTTCCAATCGTCGCAGCAACGTCAACATCGCCATGTTCGACAACGGCGCATCGCGGACCGGCGAGCGAAAGCACCAGCGTTCGGAGCCGCCGCGCACCTGGTCGAGTACTGCGCGCGCCGCATCTGAAAGGAACACGTCGTGCGCCTCGCCCGCCTTCATCCGTGACGCGGGGACGGTCCATGTCGTGCCGTCGCGCGACAGCTCAGTCCACTCCATGAACAGCACTTCGCCGGTGCGAGCGGCGCATAGGAGCGCGAACTCAAGCGCTCGCGCCGCCGTGCCGGGCAACTTGCGCAAGCGCTGCACCAACGCGGGGACATCGCCATAAGGCAACGCGCGAAACGACGTGCGCACGCGTTTCTTTTTAATTGTGTCCTTGAACTCACTGCGCACTGCGGGTACTGGATTGGCCGGCGTGACGCCCCACCGCACCGCGTGACTGAACACCTTATCGAGCCGCTGCAGCACGCGCCGTCCGGTTTCCGTCAAGTAGATTGGTTGGATTGCCGCGCACAATTCCTTCCACTCGATGGGGACGGTATCGGGTCGGTCCAACAACTTGGCCGGAACGTGCTGCTCGATGCTCGAAATCCATTGCGCACTGTGCTTGTCCGACCGCTCGGGCTCGATAAATTCTTCGTGGTAGTGGCGAATGCGGCGTCGCCACGTTGACGCGCCGTTACTCCCGGCAGCCTTGCGTTGCGCCTTCGCCGCGGTCTCGTCGGCGCGCGCCTGCTCTTTGAGCGCTTGCGGGTCCACCCCCTTACGCAGCACGTCGACGCGAATGCGCTCGGCCTCGTCCTTTGCTGCTTTGAGGCCGCGATTCGGGAACTTGCCAAGTCCGACCTCGCGCCGCTTGCCGGTCGCCGGCGATTTGTAGATCAAGGTCCACGAGCGATTTTCGCCGCGCACCACGAGCCACAAGTCGGCGCAGTTGGCGACGGGATTGCGACCGTCCCGCGCGGTCTCGCACTCGCGATGCGTCTTCAATGGCTTGCGCCGTGGGATGGCACCGTCCCACAGTTTTTCGACTGCTTTTGCGTCCGTCGAATGCTCCATCCCACACCCATCCCATAAAATAGGCCGAATTCGTACGATACCGGAAAAATCCGGATGATACCAGATGGAACGGCTAAGTTGTTGATGCAGAAAAAGAAAGAGCCCCGTTGCCAGGGCCCATGTACTTTTTAATCAACGGCTTAGAAGGGGTGTTTTGGCGGAGAGATAGGGATTCGAACCCTAGATACGCGTAAACGTATACTTGATTTCGAGTCAAGCGCCTTCGACCACTCGGCCATCTCTCCGCGTTGCGGCGAATTATATCGTGGCGGTCACAAGCCGATGATCGCGACCGATTCTTTCGTCGCATCCAAAAAAAACGGGAGCCCGAAGCTCCCATTTCGTAAATCGATACGGCGACGTCGATTATTTTTTCGCTGGCGAATGCGCGGACGCTTTTTCTGGAGCCGCCGGCAATCCCTTTGCGGCATCGGTACCTGCCATGTTGGGAACAACGTACGGCGGCGCGACCTGCTTGCCTTTCGCTTTCATGTCCGCGTAGTATTGCGCGGCGACGCGATCTTCGGCGCGGGCTTGCAACTGCTTCCCGGCTTCCGCCGCAACGGCAGCTTTGGCCTTTGCCTCTTCGGCTGCCGCCTTCTGGGCATCGGTCAGCGGCGCGGCAGGTGGCAATTTGGCAACCGCCAGACCAAAGCTCGCCACCACTAGCGCAGCGCCGAACAGCACGCGGATCGTCTTCATTATTGCCCTCCTCCTCCTATTGGTCTCGGCTCAACGACAGACTGTTCGTACTGATCCGGTCACGCGGTCCGATGCACGGGACGCACGGTCTCGACCGGCACGGAAATCTTCCCCGCCTTGATGTCGTTGTACCAGTACTCGTGGTGTTCCTTCGCCCACGTCTCGTCCACGTAGCCGGTCTTCATCGCATCGTACGCGCCCTTCATCCCGAGCGTGCCCATGTAGATGTGGCCAAACGAACCCAGCATGAAGAGCGTGGCGCCGATCAAATGGACGATGTTGGCGGTCTGCATCGTCTCGCGCGTCTGGTTGAAGTTCGGAAAGTCGAGCACGAGGCCGCTGATGCCGACCACCAGACCGAGCACGAGGATGCCGCCCCAGAACCACAACTTTTCGCCCGCGTTGAACCGATGCGACGGCACATGTTCGTGGGATATCAGGCCACCGGCTTTGCGGATCCAGATTGCATCGTAGGCGCGCCAGAAGTTGTCGCGCACGAACGTCACGAACATCAGAACCAGGGTCACGATGAACAGCGGGCCGATGAAGTTGTGCAGGTTTTTCGCGAGGATCGCGAGCCACGAAAAAAGCGTGTAGCCGATCAGCGGCAGCAGCACGCTCTTGCCAAACAGGATGATGAGACCCGAGATCGCCAGGATCGAGAACGCGCCGGCGTTCGTCCAGTGCAATATGCGCTCCCACGGACTGAACCGGCGGATGCTGCGGCCGGTAGGGGGCTCGTGCAATCCGATCGGCCCCTTGATCCAGTAGAAGGTGAGTATCGCGAGGAACACCACGACCAGCGCCCAGCCGCCGTAAACCGAGACTTGCCCGTTGCGCAGCGCCCGCCATGTTTCGCCCTCGGGCATGATGAGGACGTTGGTTTCACGGCCGCGCACCGTCGTCGTCTGGGGAATACCCGAGCGAATTTCTCTCCAGACCGGCTCATTATTGCCCGGTTGGGCGATCTGCTGGCGCTGTTGCTGCTTGGCGAGGTCAGCGGCCTGCGGTGGATTGACCGCGGGAGACTGCGCCACGGCGAGACCCACGGCACCAAAACCGAGCGTGCAGACCAGACAAGCAACGGCGAACGCGTGGTTCGCGCGAGCGAAGGTACTGCGCATGCTACCTCCTGATGTGCGGTTCACCCGCCGGTGCGCTTGTATTCGTTCTGGT
>JBPCLS010000367.1:0-7527 GCA_051003055.1 Casimicrobiaceae bacterium | reverse complement strand
CTGCAATGCACTGCAGCACTGTTTCGGGCCTTCGGTGCCCACATAATTCCACCTGATGGAAACGTTTTCTAACTTACTCATAGATTTGACTGTTTTTTGTACTGCACTACGGAAATTTTCTCTTGTCACAGGAGCCTTCCCTTGCTAACGTGCGGTTGTCACGAAGCCTTCACATCCGTAGTAAGACGGTGTTTGTTCGATACCGGCGTACATCGCAAAATCAGGCCCTAGGGGAGCAACTGCAATGAACTACGACCTTGAAGTAGCACGACTGAAGAAGGACTGGGCGGAGAATCCTCGGTGGCAGGGCGTTGCGCGCGGTTATCGCGCGGAAGACGTCGTTCGCCTGCGCGGCTCGATTCACATCGAGCACTCGCTTGCTCGCCGCGGCGCCGAGAAGCTGTGGAAGCTCCTGCACGAAGAACCGTTTGTCAGCACGCTCGGCGCAATGACCGGCAACCAGGCGATGCAGCAAGTGAAGGCAGGCCTGAAAGCGATCTACCTGTCGGGCTGGCAAGTGGCGGCGGATGCCAACGTTGCTGGGGAAATGTATCCGGACCAGTCGCTCTATCCGGCAAACTCAGTACCGAGTGTGGTACGCCGGATCAACAACACGTTTCAACGTGCGGACCAGATCCAGCACGCGGAAGGTAGCGGCGAAGTCGATTACTTCGCACCGATCGTCGCCGATGCCGAAGCCGGCTTCGGCGGGGTCTTGAACGCGTTCGAGTTGATGAAAGCGATGATCGAGGCCGGTGCTGCTGGTGTTCATTTCGAGGACCAGCTTGCATCGGTCAAGAAATGCGGCCACATGGGCGGCAAGGTACTCGTCCCGACGCGCGAGGCGGTAGAAAAACTCGTCGCGGCGCGGCTCGCCGCCGATTGCTTGGGGGTTCCCACGGTTCTCTTGGCGCGGACGGACGCCGAAGCGGCCGATCTCGTTACTTCCGACATCGACGACAACGACAAGCCGTTTTGCACCGGTGAGCGGACGGTCGAGGGCTTTTTCAAGACGACGCCGGGACTGGAGCAGGCCGTCGCACGCGGCCGGGCGTACGCACCGTACGCCGATCTGTTGTGGTGCGAAACCGGCAAGCCCGACTTGGCCTATGCACGCGCGTTTGCCGAAGCAATCCACGCGCAGTTCCCGGGCAAGCTGCTCGCGTACAACTGTTCGCCGTCGTTCAACTGGAAAAAGAACCTGGATGACGCGACGATTGCCAAGTTTCAGCGTGAGTTGGGGGCGATGGGCTACCGGTTTCAATTCATTACGCTCGCGGGCTTCCACAGTCTCAACTATGCGATGTTTGACCTGGCCTACGGTTATGCACGCGATGGGATGTCCGCTTTCGTTAAAATGCAGGAAGCCGAATTTGCGGCGGCCGAAAACGGCTTTACCGCGGTCAAGCATCAACGTGAAGTCGGCACCGGCTATTTCGACGCGGTGACGCAAACCATCCAGGGCAATCAATCGTCGACGACCGCGCTCAAGGGTTCGACCGAAGATGAGCAGTTCTTCGACCGGAAAAAGGCCGATTTGCACGTCGCGCACGGCTGACTCGCCTCCAGTCTTGTCAAAGCCGCGGCTGCTGCGAGGTGGGCGCGGCTTTTGTTTGTTCTGAAACATCTACGCGCGTCTGCATTCGGGTGGTGGAGCTGCGCCGCGCGCCAAATCTGCCAGGCCGGTGAACCGGAACCGCAGGATGCGGTCCGATGTGGATGAGGTCGTCTTCCAGATCCTGGCGAAGGTTATGAATGCCCCGGATCTCCCCACCACCGTCCGTGCGTTCTACGCGCTTGCTCCGAATGAATCTGTACGTGCGCAGTTGGCTGCTTTAGGACGTGACGTAGCGCGGCGATCGCGCGGCCGCGCCGTAGCGCCCGAAAACGCGCACCTGACCTTGGCTTTTTTGGGAGACGTTGCGACCGCGACTCTGCCAGCGCTGCAGGCGATTGGCAACCGGCTGCCGCCCATTGGATTCGTGCTCGAGTTCGATTCGCTCGGCGCATGGCGCGCCTCAGGGGTCGCGTGGGTCGCTCCTTCGGCACTTCCGCCGGCGCTCCCTGCACTGCACGCACAACTGGCGCAAGCACTGCTCGACGCCGGGTTCGCGCATGAAACGCGCCCATTTCGCGCACACATCACCTTGGCTCGCCGTTGTCTGCAACCCGTTCCGCGCGCGCGCTGTGCGCCGATCGTCTGGACGGTGGACCGTTTGCTGTTGATCGGATCCGAGTTGCGGTCAGAAGGGCCGATTTATCGTGAACTGGGGGCGTGGCCGCTGCGGATGGCGGCGTAAGGCTCGGAGCGAGCCGCGTGTTCAAGATGCGATATCGCGTGCCACCGGGCGCGCCGGATCCGCGCACCACTCACTCCACGAACCCGGATAGAGCCGGGTTGCAGGCAGACCGGCGACCTCCATCGCCAGCAGGTTGTGGCACGCGGTAACCCCAGAGCCGCATTGATGGACGACGTCACTTGCCGGGGTCCCGGCCAGAAGCGTTGTGAATTCCTCGCGCAGCGCGGCCGGCGGCTTGAACGTGCCGTCGGGCTTCAAGTTGTTCGCGTAGGGCCGGTTGCGCGCCCCGGGAATGTGCCCCGCGACCGGGTCGAGCGGCTCGATTTCACCGCGAAAGCGTTCGGGGACGCGCGCGTCGATGAGTGTTAGCGAACGCCGGGCAAGGCTCGCCGCAACCCCGGTTGCATTCACTGTCGGCTTGACGCGCCGGATCGCGAACAGCGCAGCGTGCGGCGCAGGCACGTCGGCACTCGTCGTGCAGGCTTCGCCCGTCCACTTGGCGAATCCGCCATCGAGCAATGCGACGGCGTCGTGGCCGAGCCACTCCAACATCCACCACAGTCTTGCGGCGAACATGCCGCCGCCTTGATCGTAGACGACGACCTGTTTGGCAGAGTCGATACCCAGGCGCCCGAACAAGGCAGCGGCGGCCTCGGGTGTGGGCAGCGGATGGCGGCCATTCGTTCCGGTCTTGCGCGCGGAGAGATCGCGATCGAGATGCACGAACAGCGCGCCGGGTATGTGTGCGCTGTGGTACTCGGCCTCGCCCCACGAGTCCGGCTGCGCGAGATCGTGGCGCACGTCGCAGACGACGAGATCGGACGCGCCCAGGCGTGCGGCGAGTTCCTCCGTCGTGATCAGTGTGGTGTGCATAACAAATCTTCTGGCGGTGCTAGTCGTTGGTGACCTGCGGAGCGGCATCCTTCGGCGCGCCCGATTGCAACCGGATCGCGACGATACCGGCCAAAATGATGAGGGCAATGCCGAACCACGCGACCGCGGGCAGCAGGTCGCGGCAGACGGCATTTACGACTGCGTTTTGGTCTCGGCGATGGTCTCGGCCATGATCTTGTCCATCTCCCGCCGGTAGAACTCGTGGAAGTGCTGCATGCCGTCTTCCATCGGCGACTGGTAAGGACCGATTTCGCTGCGACCCGACGCGTAGAGAGCGTTGCGGCCGGCGTCCATGCGCTCGGCGATCTCGTCGTCTTCTTTCGACGTTTCCAGATACGCCGCCTGCTCTGCTTCGACGAATTCCCGCTCGAAAAGGGCAATCTCTTCCGGATAATAGAATTCGACGATATTGAGCGTTCGGTCGACGGCTTTGGGGATCAGCGTGCTGATGACGAGAACATGCGGATACCATTCCAGCATGATGTTCGGATAGTACGTAAGCCAGATCGCACCGTGCGGCGGGATCTCGCCGCGGTAGAAGTCGAGCACCGCGCGGTGCCAGCGCTCATACGTCTTCGAACCCGGCTTGGCGAGGCTGTTATTGATGCCGACAGTCTGCACCGAGTACCAGTCGCCGAATTCCCATTTCAGGTCGTCGCAGGTGACGAACTGGCCCAAGCCGGGGTGAAACGGGCCGACGTGGTAGTCCTCGAGATAAACCTCGATGAACGACTTCCAGTTGTACCGGGCTTCCTTCAGCTCGACCCGATCGAGCCGATAACCCGAGAAATCGAAGTTCTTGACGCCAAGAGCGGCGAGGTCGCGCGCGACATCGCGCGGGCCGTCGAACAGCAGTCCGTTCCAGTTATGCAACGGTGTCCGGCCGAGGTTCAAGCAGGGTTTGTCGGCGAAATGCGGAGCGCCAAGCAGCTCGCCTTGGAGATCGTACGTCCAACGGTGCAGCGGACACACGATGTTCTGCGCGTTGCCGTGGCCGTCGAACAGGAGCGCCTGGCGATGCCGGCAGACGTTCGACAAGAGCTCGATCCCTTGCGCATTGCGAATCAGCATCTGCGCAGAATTGCGCGCCGGAAGCGTGCGAAAGTCGCCGACCTCCGGCACCATCAGTTCGTGGCCGACGTAGCCGGGAGCGCGCGCAAACAGCCGCTGCTCGGCGTCCAGCACCCGGGGATCGCAATACCAGGAGACCCGGAGCTGCGAACTTGCCTGCCGCAGGCGCCCGGCCGAAGACAAATCGGACATCGGCCAACCCTCTCTTGGTGAACGGTTGCTAGCAACCAACCCAACCCAACAACCCGGGAAGCCTGCGGCTTTTCGTTAGAAAGCCGCCCCGGACCGCTTTGCTAAGTCGGCCGCGCGAGAAAGTCGCAATGGGGTTCAAGACCCCGCAGGCCGCGTCGTCAAACACTGCTATGATATTGGAGTTTCCGCCATCAGGTCAAGACCTTAGGGCGTTTCTTGTGCCCCTTGAAGCGCTGCGCCACCACGTTATCGAACGCTGTCGGCGGCCAAGTAAGATCCGGCCTGGCTACGTCCATTAACGCATCAACGGCCTTGCGGCACCAACTAATCCCATCTCCATCGTGCAGACCCCCGCCGTCCCGCAAAGTTTCGAAGCTGCGTTAGCCGAGCTTGAGGAAATCGTCGCGACGATGGAAGGCGGCCAGTTGCCGCTGAAGGAATCGCTCGCCGCCTACCAGCGCGGCGCCGAATTGCTCGCTTACTGCCAATCCGCACTCAAGGACGCGCAATTGCAGGTCGAGGTCCTGGAAAAGGGCGTGCTCAGAGCCTTCACGCCGAACGGCGCGATCGATGCATCCTGATCTCGCCTTCGCGGTTTGGTCCGGTGAGCGGCAACGCCGGATCGAAGACGTACTCGACCGCGCGCTGCCGCTGACCGACGCGCTTCCCGGTCGCCTGGCGCAAGCGATGCGCTACGCGGTGCTGGGTGGCGGCAAGCGCGCCCGGGCATTACTTGCGTACGCCGGAGGTGAGTTGACCGGCGCCGACGCCGCCGTCGTCGATGCTCCGGCGGCTGCGGTTGAATTGATTCACGCGTATTCACTTGCGCACGACGATCTGCCGTGCATGGACGACGACACGTTGCGGCGCGGCAAGCCCGCGTGTCACGTCGCGTTCGGTGTGGCGACGGCACTGCTGGCCGGCGATGCGTTGCAGGCGCTTGCATTCCACGTCCTGGGCACTGCCGCGATGCCCGACGCCGGTGCCGCATGCGCGACACTTGCCGATGCGGCCGGCGTTACCGGTATGGCCGGCGGCCAGGCGATTGACTTGGAAAGCGTCGGTGTGACGCTTGCCCTGTCCGAACTCGAAGCGATGCACCGGCGGAAGACCGGCGCGCTCATCCGCGCCGCGGTGAGTCTGGGCGCGCGCTGCGGGCGATCGTTGGCGACGGAGGAAACTGTTGCCCTTGATGCGTTCGCCGGCGCCGCGGGACTCGCGTTCCAGGTCGTCGACGATGTCCTCGATGTTGAAGGGTCGGCGTCAGCGTTGGGCAAGACCGCGGGCAAGGACGTCGCCGCGAACAAACCGACTTACGTGACGGTGCTTGGGCTCGCGGAGGCGAAGCGCCACGCCGCGGCATTACGCGAGGAAGCGCGCCTGGCGGTGCAGCCGTTCGGGCGCGCGGCGCGCCGGCTGCTCGAACTCGCTGACTGGATCGCTACGCGCACGCATTGATCATCCTCACTTGAATTTGATGCCACTGTCGCCAATATGCGTTTGTGTAGCCATCGGTATGCAGGGCAACGTGTGAGCCAGGCCCGCCGCGTGAACAATTGATCCGCTACAATTGCGTCTGGAAAGCCACGATATGAACCGCCCTGAACAACCGCGTCATCTGATGCCCATGCCCGACGTGCAGTCAGGGCGGGACGAGCGCCAACTCGCCATCGACCAGGTTGGCATCAAGGGGCTCAAGTTTCCGCTGGCGTTCGCCGATCGCGGCGGCGTTGCTCAGCCTACGATTGCCACCTGCAACGTCTATGTCGCGCTGCCGGAAGATCGCAAAGGCACCCACATGTCGCGGCTGGTTGCGCTTCTCGAAGATCGGTTGGCGTCCGGAGCGGCGCCGCTGTCGGTCGCCAATCTGCGCACCTTGCTCGACGACTTGGTGGAACGGCTCGACGCCCCCGGTGGCCGGATCGAGCTCGCGTTCCCGTTTTTTGTGCGCAAGACTGCTCCCGTCTCGGGTGTCGCGAGCCTGCTCGACTACGAAGTGTGGCTGAACGGCGAGTTGCACGACGGCCGCTACGGAATCACCGTTGCGGTTGCGGTACCGGTGACCTCGTTATGTCCTTGCTCGAAGGAGATGTCGGACTATGGCGCACATAACCAGCGGTCAAAGATAACGATCACCGTGCGGCCGAAGGAGCCTGTGTTCGTCGCGGAGTTGCTGCGGGTCGCGGAAGAGGAAGCGTCGTGCGAGCTGTACGGGATTTTGAAGCGCGCCGACGAGAAGTACGTGACGGAACGCGCGTACGACAACCCGCGCTTCGTCGAGGATCTGGTACGCGGCGTCGCGGCGCGTCTTGCCGCTGATGCGCGGTTCGACGGCTTCAGCGTCGAGGCCGAGAACTTCGAATCGATCCACAACCATAACGCGTACGCCCGCATCGCGCAGGGGATCTAGCCTGCAAGCTGCGACGAACGGCGCCACATCCGCGCGTTCGTGCCTACTCTCGCGTCAGTGCCGACGGGTTGTGTTGCGCTAGCCTAGCCCGTCGCCCGCCGCATGCTGTCCGCGCCGTACTTGCGTAGGCGCGGACCGGCCTTCATCACCTGTCCGGGGAGTGTGCGGCCGATGATCGCTTCGACGCGTTGTGCCACCGCGATCAATGCGGCAAGATCGATCCCGGTGTCAAACCCGGACTCCTCGAGCAGGTAGACCAGGTCCTCGGTACAGATGTTGCCCGTGGCGCCCGGGGCGAACGGGCAGCCGCCGAGGCCCGCGATCGACGCCTCGAACTGGCGGATGCCGAGATCGAGACCCACCATCACGTTGGCAAGACCCGCACCGCGCGTGTTGTGAAAATGCAACGCGATCCGCATGGCGGGAAAGCGGTCGCGGATCGCGGCCACCGCGCGCGCGACCGTAGGGGGTGTGGCCATTCCCGTCGTGTCACCCAGGGAGAGCAGCGTTATATCAAGTTCCGCGTAGGCATCGACGATGCGCATCACGGCGTCGACGGGCACTTCGCCTTCGAACGGACAGCCGAAGGCACAGGCCACCGCGCCGCGCACGGCGACCGGATTGCCATTGGTAATGCCGGCGATTTCCGCCGCGTTGGCG
>JBPCLS010000366.1:0-4645 GCA_051003055.1 Casimicrobiaceae bacterium | reverse complement strand
CCATTGCGGCTTCAGCTTGTTGTCCGCGTCGAACACCTGCGGTCGAAACGTGGCCGGCAGCGCGAGCACGTCGAGCTGCTTCTGGTTGAACGCAAGCCACCGCGACTGCTCTTCTTCGATGATGCTGACCTCGACGCGGCCGATCTGCGGCATCTTCTTGCCTTTCATATCGGCAATCAGACGCTCGTCCCAGGGCGGATCGCTGGCCTTGAAATCCCAGATAAAACCCCGGTAGGCGGGATTGGCCTCCAGCACGATCTTTGACGCCCGTTTCCATTCTTTCAAGACGTACGGGCCGGTCCCGACCGGGTGCGCGTCAGAGTCGCCGCCGTAGGCTTCGATGACTTCGCGGGCAACCGCGCCAAAGGGCACGTGCGCGACGATGTAATTGAAGTTGTAATCGGGCTTGTTCAGTCGAATGCGCAACGTGTGGCTATCGATCACTTCGAGCCCGGGGATCCGCGCGTCGTAATCGAGCTTCCCCGATTTCTTCGCGGCCTCGGCCAGGGCATCGAGACCCACGATCTTGCCGTCGAACAAGAACTGCCATTGCGAGCGGTTCGCGGGATCCATGAACCGCATATAGGTATAAACATAATCCTGCGCGATCAGCTCACGCTGTTTGCCCTTGAACGCTGGATCTGGGGTGAAATAAATCCCCTTTCTGAGCCGGAAGACGTACGTCTTGCCGCCGTCCAGGACCTCGGGCATCGCCTGCGCCGTCATCGGCACGAGCTTGGCGGGGCGTGCCAGGTAATCGTAAGTCAAGAGCCGCTCGTAAATCACCTCGTTAATCGTGTTCGAATACAGGTCGGTTACCCGCACCGGATCGAACCCGGTCTCGGCTGTCGGGAAAGCGACTCGCAGAACCTTGTTCGGATCGGCGGCGGATGCCGGCAAGGCGCAGAAGGCCGAAAAGAAGGCGAGAACGCAGGCTGCCCGGCTCGCGACTGTGCGCGTAGGATCAATGGAAAGTTCGGACATGCTGATCCAGAGGAAAATCTTGTCTTGATAATGTAGCATTCTGACCGTTTCCGCCCTAAGCCGTTCCTCGCCACGCGCACGCCGACCTTAGGAACATGCCTGCACCGGTTGCGGCGCGGCGTCGCCTGGTTTTTAAGAGTACCCCGTACGATTTCTCGACTGGATCGATGAAGCCCGTTTACTGGGATGATGCAGCGCTCGCCTTGGCCAAAGCCGACCAGGTGATGCGCAAATTGATTGCTGCCTCCCCGGGGATTCACTTGGCGCGGCGCGGCGATCCTTTTACGACCCTTGCGCGAGCGATCGTCGGTCGGCAGATTTCGGTCAAGGCAGCGCAGTCGATCTGGAATCGGCTGGTCGCGGCCACGGAGGGCGCTGGCGAGCCTATACGCGTCGACCCGGCGCGAGTCGGCCGCGCGCGAATGCCTACGCTGCGCCGCGTCGGCCTTTCCGCTCGGAAAGGCGAATATATCCGCGACCTCGCCCGCCATTTTGCGAGCGGCGCGCTCGACCCGCGTGAATGGCCCCAGCTATCGGACGAAGAATTGATCGCGGAGCTTGTCGACGTGAAGGGGATTGGTCGCTGGACGGCGGAGATGTTCCTCATCTTTCACGAATTGCGCGCCGACGTGTTCCCAGTGGACGACCTTGGACTGCAAAAGGCAATGGCGCTGCATTACAACCACGGCGAACGGCTACCTATCCCGGAATTGCGCCGACTCGCGGAAAAGTGGTCGCCATATCGTAGCGTCGCCACGTGGTATCTGTGGCGGTCGCTCGACCCGATCCCGGTCGAGTACTGAAACTAAAAGCCTCCGGAGCCTGCTGCGGTTTCTCGCGCGCCGTCGTCAAGGAGTCGATACCGGAGGCCGCGCGCCGAGCCTGACTGCGCGACGTGCAAGCGTCGCGTCGAACGTAAAAAACCTGATCGCCTTGTCACTAAGCGCGAGATGGAAAGCGTCGGCGATGTCCACGCCTTGCTCGACCCAATCCAACGCTCTGTGCACAGCTTCCGGATGCTGCGGCTTCACATGCGGCATCGCCAGGATTGCACGTAGAGAACTCACGATTTCCTCTCGGGTCGAGTCCCGGATTCTCAATACCCACGCCAATTCGAGCAGCACCGTGACTGGGACGAATACTTCGTCGCTGGCCGCGAGCAGTGCTACGGCGCGGCGATACTGTGCGGGGTCGTCCTTTAACAGCAGTCGTGCGAATAAGTTGGTGTCGGCGCTGATCAAGGCCGACGCCCGATGCGCTTGGTCCGATAGTCGTCGGCCTTGATCGCCGCCATGAACACCGCGTTTTCCTCTTCCGGTGTCATGCGTTTCGCGCGATGCGCGAGTGAACCCGCCAGTCGGTTGACGGCCGCAATACGGTCAGTCGGTTTGACGGTGACTTTAAAGCCCTCACCCGCGACCAGCTCGACGTTTAACGCGGTGCCGCTTTTGATGTCGAGCGCGTCCCGGATCGATTTGGGGATAACCATCTGCCCTTTGCTAGAAGCCTTGATCGATTCCATGCCGGCACCTTAGTAAGACAATCAAGTAAGACGATACGCCATAGTGTTCGGCGAGTCAACTCGTTAGTCCTCCGGAACCGCACAAACGAGATGACATTTACCGCTGACTTCTCGGCCTACTGCAGCACGCCGTCTACCAAATGCAGCGTCCGGTCGGTCCGCGCGGCCAGATCGGGATCGTGCGTTACGATGACGAGCGCCGTTCCGACGACGCTGTTCAGTTCGAGCATTAAATCGAACGTCGCGGCGGCGGTCTTGCGATCGAGGTTGCCGGTGGGCTCGTCGGCGAGCACGCATTGCGGCTCGGTCACGAGCGCCCGCGCGAGCGCCACGCGCTGGCGTTCGCCGCCGGAAAGTTCGCCGGGGCGATGCTTCAAACGGTGCCCGAGACCCACGCGTTCGAGCATCGCCGCAGCGGTTGCGTGCGCGTCGCGTGCGGGCATTCGGCGTACACGCAGCGGCATCGACGTATTCTCGACCGCGGAGAATTCGGGCAGCAAATGGTGGAACTGATAGATGAAGCCGAGCGCACGATTGCGCACCTGCCCGCGCTCAGCCTCGGATAGCGATGCGAACGCCACGCCAGCGACGCGCACTTCGCCGGCGCTGGGAGCGTCGAGACCCCCCAGCAGATGCAAGAGCGTGCTCTTGCCGGATCCGGACGCGCCGACGATCGCGATCCGCTCACCCGGCGCGACATCGAGATTGACCCCGTTCAAGACGCGGACATCAGCCGGCCCGGTGCGATAGGTTTTTGCGAGATCACGGCACGCGAGCACGGGAGTTTTTGCCCTGGCGGTCGCCGCCCCTTCATTCATACCGCAACGCATCCGCGGGATTGACCCGCGATGCTTTCCACGCCGGATAAAGAGTCGCGACGAGCGCCAGACCAAGCGCGATCGCCGCGATGGTGATTACATCGGCGCTCAATAAGTCCGAGGGCAAATCGCTGATGTAATAGATCGTCTTGTCGAGAAACTGCATGTTGAACGCGCGCTCGATCGCCGGCACTACGACGTCGACATTGAGTGCGAGCAGAACGCCGCCGATGACGCCGATCGCCGTGCCGATGAATCCGATCAGCGCACCCTGTACGACGAAGATCGCCAGGATCGACCCCGGCGCAGCGCCTAAGGTGCGCAGGATCGCAATGTCGGCCTGTTTGTCCGTGACGACCATCACCTGCGCCGACACGATGTTAAACGCCGCCACCGCGACGATCAATGTCAGGATGATGAACATCACGCGCTTTTCAATCTGCACGGCGCGAAAGAAATTCGCGTGGTTGCGCGTCCAGTCGCGCACTTCGGCGGTGACCGGAAGCGTCTGCCACAGCTCGCGCGCGACGCTGGGCGCGGCAAACAGGTCGTCGAGTTTCAGCCGCACGCCGGATACGCCATCGAGCCGATACAGCTTTTGCGCGTCTTCCAGATGAATGAGCGCCAAGCCGCTGTCGAACTCGAACATCCCCACTTCGAACGTGCCGACGACCTTGAAGCTGCGGACTCGCGGCAGCGTTCCCGCAGGGGTAACCGTACCCTGCGGCGTGATGACGACGACCGAATCGCCGGCGATGACACCCAGGCCGCGTGCCAGTTCGGCGCCCAGCACGATCCCGAATTCACCGGCCTGCAACGCCGCAAGCGACCCGTTGCGCATATGACGGCCGATGTCGGCGACGGTGTCTTCACGGGCTGGATCGACACCGCGGATCAGCGCGCCCCGATTCGCCTCGCCCGCCGTGACCATTGCCTGTCCCAGCACGTAGGGGGCCGCGGCGATGACTCGTGAATTCTGCCGCGCGAGCTGCGCAACCTGCGTCCAGTCTTTGATCTGCGGAATACCGCGGATTTCGATGTGCGACGCGACCGAGAGGATGCGAGTGCGCAACTCGTGCTGAAATCCGTTCATCACCGACAGCACGACGATCAACGCCGCGACGCCCAACGCGATGCCGGCCATCGAGATCAGCGAGATGAACGAAATGAACGTGTTGCGTCCCGATCCCTTGCGGGCGCGCGTGTAGCGCAAGCCGACGGCCAGTTCGTAGGGAGACAAAGAGGGGCTATTTGTGCGGGTTCACGCAGCGTCAGACGCTTCCGTTGACGTTTCTAAAGGCGCATCCGAGCGCTTGAAGGG
>JBPCLS010000365.1:0-6983 GCA_051003055.1 Casimicrobiaceae bacterium | reverse complement strand
GGGACACCGGTTCGGAATGTGACGCTTCGCCATGACTTCCAGTCCGGCGCTCATCGACACGTTTTGCGACCAACTCTGGCTGCAGGACGGCCTCGCGCCCGCGTCGCTTACCAGCTACCGCCTCGATCTTCTGGCCTGGTCGGCGTGGCTGGAACGAGAGCGCGGCGAGCTGCTGGCGGCGACGCGCGTCGATGTTGAAGCGTGGCTCGCGCACCAGTTCCATGCAAAGGCCAAAGCGACGTCGGTGGCGCGCCGTCTTTCCGTATTGCGTCGCTTCTATCGAATGCAGCTCGAACGCCACGCAATCGCTGCGGACCCGACGGTTCGGGTCCAGGCGCCGAAACAGCCGCGACGGCTGCCCAAGCTCTTGTCCGAAAAGCAAGTGGAAGCGCTTCTCGCGGCGCCTGCAACGGCAACGACATTGGGCATGCGCGATCGCGCGATGCTGGAAACGCTCTACGCAACGGGTTTGCGTGTATCGGAGCTGGTCGGGCTTACGTTGCCGCAGGTATCCCTCGATGCCGGGGTTGTGCGGGTCATGGGAAAGGGCAGCAAGGAACGGTTGGTGCCGATGGGCGAAGAGGCTGTCGTTTGGCTCAAGCGCTATATCGGCGACGCCAGAAACACTCTGTCTGCCAACGCAAAGAATGATCACGTATTCTTGACCACGCGGCATACGCCGCTGACGCGGCAGGCGTTTTGGGCGCTCGTCAAGCGTTATGCAGTCAAGTCCGCAATACCTACAGCCGCGCTATCGCCGCACGTGTTGCGTCATGCGTTCGCGACGCACCTCCTAAACCACGGCGCCGACTTGCGCGTCGTGCAATTGTTGCTCGGTCATGCGGACATCACGACGACGACAATCTATACGCACGTCGCGCGGGAGCGGTTGAAACAGTTGCACGCGCAACACCATCCCCGAGGATAACGTCTGTGGCGAGCAGTTGACCTGAAAACGGCTTACGCGGTTACGGCTTGCGCTCGCGCTCGATCGCGATGCCGACTTCCTTGACGCCGGGCAACGGCGCGAGCTTGGCCACGCGTACCTTGACCCACGGCGCGTTGAATTCGGCGAGCACAAGCTGCGCCGTCGCTTCGGTAAAGCGCTCGAGAAGCGGATAGGTATTATCGTGCGCGAATGCCTTTAGCCGGGAAACGATCACGGCATAGTCGAGCGCGTCGCTGTAATCGCCACTGTGAAACGGTTTTGCGGACGGTACACCGATCTCGAGATCCAGGCGAATCGTCTGCGGCATCGCGCGTTCCCATGCGTAAACTCCAATGCGCGTTTGAACGCGTAGATCGTGGATGAAGATGATATCCAGGGGACTTTTGACCAGGAGTCGGAAGTCAGCGGTCGGAATGGTGGCAAAGCACCCGCGAGATCCGAATTTGTTACCTTAGGAACCTCTGATGATAGCTCGTCCGTACACCCGATCCTTGATGGCTGACCTAACAGGCTAATGCTGGCCGCCGCGCCCATTGTTCTTGCTGCCTACCTGATCGGGTCGGTGTCCTTTGCTGTCATCGTGAGCCGGGCGTTCGGACTGCCCGACCCGCACGAATACGGTTCGGGCAATCCTGGCGCCACCAATGTCCTGCGCACCGGCAACAGACTGGCCGCGCTGCTCACGCTGGTTGGAGACGGGCTGAAGGGATTTCTCGCGGTGTTCCTCGCGCAAAAACTGGTACCCGTCGCGAACGCCGCCGAATGGGTGGTTCCGGCAGCGGCCGTTGCCGTTTTTCTGGGACACATTTATCCGGTGTTTCATCGCCTCAAAGGGGGCAAAGGTGTGGCGACCGCAGCGGGGATCGTGTTCGCGTTGCACTGGCCGTTGGCGCTCGCGCTCACCATCGTCTGGCTGACGCTGGCATTCGGCTTTCGAATTTCCTCGCTCGCCGCGCTGGCAACGGCTCTGTTGTTGCCGCTGGGCGGTTTCTATTTTTTCGGGAATTCGCTGATTGCGTGGTCGCTCGCAACGATTGCGGTCCTGCTGTTCTGGCGGCACAAGACCAATATCGGCCAACTTCTGGCCCGCAACGAACGGCCCATCGGACGTTAGGATATTGCTACGACAGAGTCCAAATCCCAGCGCGGCCGAATCAAGAACGAGTAATCGCTGGCGGGTGCGTCGCCAAGCCGCAACGCTCCCACCAGCGCGATCATCGCCGCATTATCGGTACAGAAAACCAGATCGGGAAAGAACACGCGGGCATTGCGCGCGTCGGCATCACGGGCAAGACGCGCTCGCAGTGAGCGGTTGGCACCCACGCCTCCGGCGACCACGAGCCGGCGCAAGCCCGTCGTCTCGAGTGCCGCAAGCGCTTTCGCCGCGAGCACGTCGACGATGGCACTTTCGAACTCGCGTGCGATATCGGCCTTCCGCTGCTGCGGCAACGCCTCGGGCGCGCCGCCACCCGCCTCGCGTCGCGCCACTGTGAGCACCGCGGTCTTCAACCCGGAAAAGCTGAAATCGAGCGATTCGCTGTTGAGCATCGGCCGTGGCAGCCTGATTGCACCCGGCGTGCCCTGCTCCGCCAGCCGCGCCAGCGCAGGGCCTCCCGGATAGCCGAGCCCCAACAACTTCGCTGTCTTGTCAAACGCCTCGCCGGCTGCGTCGTCCAGAGTATCGCCGAGCAGGCGATACCGGCCGACACCCGCGACCTCGAACAACTGGCTGTGCCCGCCCGAGACCAGCAACGCAACGAACGGAAATTCGGGTTGCGGGTGCGACAGGAGCGGTGACAACAAATGACCCTCGAGATGGTGGACGCCAATGACTGGTTTGCCGAGCGCGAACGCCAGCGCCGATGCAATGCTGGCGCCGACCAGCAACGCGCCCGCCAATCCCGGCCCCTGCGTGTAAGCGACCCCATCGAGATCGGCCAGCCCGATGCCTGCCTCCGCGAGCACGCGTTGCGTCAGCGGAATCACGCGCCGGACATGATCGCGCGACGCGAGTTCCGGCACGACGCCGCCGTAACTCTCGTGCATCGCAACCTGCGAATGCAATGCGTGCGCGAGCAGGCCCCGGTGCGTGTCGAATACGGCTACACCGGTTTCGTCGCAAGAGGTCTCAATGCCGAGAACGCGCATGCGGCAGGTCAGGAAACTTTCAGGTTTGCGCAAAGTTCACGGTTCGGCTATAGTGCTCGATTCACAAAAGCTTGACCATCCCTTAAGGAATCGAAATTTATGCCGAGCGTTCGCGTCCGCGACAATGAACCGTTCGAGGCAGCGCTGCGCCGTTTCAAGCGCACGATCGAAAAGACCGGCCTGCTGACGGAACTGCGCGCTCGCGAGTTCTACGAGAAGCCCACGGCCGAGCGTAAACGCAAAAAAGCCGCGGCAGTGAAGCGGCATTACAAGCGCATTCGCAGCCAGCAGTTGCCGCCCAAGCTCTATTAGGAACCGTCGGATGAATCGGGAGGCCGCGTCGCCGCGCGACCGAGCAGCGCCCGACACGCAACGGTCACGGCCTGGCTTCCGGGTTCAATGAGGGCGCCTAGCCGCCATGCCACTCAAGACTCGCATTACCGAGGACATGAAGACCGCGATGCGGGCGAAAGACCCCGCGCGGCTGTCGGTCATCCGCATGCTGCTCGCGGGCATCAGACAGCGGGAGATCGACGCGCGCAAAGAGCTCTCCGATGCGGAGATACTCGCCGTCATCGACAAGATGGTGAAACAGCGCAACGATTCGATCGTCCAGTTCGAGGCGGGCAAGCGCGCGGATCTGGCTGCCGCCGAGCACGCCGAAGTCGTCGTCCTGCGGGAGTACCAGCCCGCGCAATTCACGCGAGTCGAGCTCGATGCTTTGATTGCGGACGCTATCCGGGTCACCGGCGCCGCCGGCGCATCCGGCATCGGCAAAGTCATGACTGCGCTTAAAGACAAACTCGCCGGGCGCGCCGACCTGGCGCTGGTTTCCGCCCTCGTCAAAGCGCACCTGACCGGATAGAAGCTGGCGCAGACCGCGGGACGGTTCCATCGCCGTTTAACGTTGCGACTGTGAAAAGGTTGCCTCCGGTATGGGCACTTTTGCATTGTCCCTAATTGATGCGATCATGCTCGACAGGCATTAGCCGATAGTCCTTGCCGAAACGTCTCGCAAAGACGGCCCGCCGATGATTCCCAACGACTTCATCCAGACGCTTCTCGCTAGAGTCGACATCGTCGAAGTCATCGATCGCTACGTTCCGCTCAAGAAGGCCGGCGCGAATTACGTTGCGTGCTGTCCCTTCCACAGCGAGAAAACGCCGTCGTTCTCGGTCAGTCCGGCGAAGCAGTTCTATCATTGTTTCGGCTGCGGCGCGCACGGAACCGCGGTGGGGTTCTTGATGGAACACGGCGGCCGGTCGTTCCCCGATGCGGTGGAAGAGTTGGCGCGCGACGCACACCTCGAGGTTCCGCGCGACGAGCGGCCGGGACAAAAGGAACAGCGGGCGCAAGAACAGGATTTGAACGAACTGCTGCTCGCGGCGGCGAAGTTCTATCGCGCGCAGTTAAAAGACGCGCCGCGCGCCGTCGCTTACCTCAAAGGCCGCGGCTTGACCGGAGAAATCGCGGCGCGCTTCGGGCTGGGCTACGCGCCCGACGCCTGGCAGCACCTCAAAGCCGTATTCGCCGAATATGACAACCCCGCGCTCGACGCCGCAGGTCTGGTCATCACCGGCGAGAACGGGAAACGGTACGACCGCTTTCGCGATCGCGTGATGTTTCCGATTCACGACAGTCGCGGAAGGGTCATCGGTTTCGGCGGTCGCGTGCTGGATCAAGGCGATCCCAAATACTTGAACTCGCCCGAAACTCCGGTGTTTTCCAAAGGTCGCGAACTCTACGGGCTCTATCTCGCGCGCGCTGCCATCCGCGATGCAGGGCGCGTCGTCGTTGTCGAAGGCTACATGGACGTCGTTGCGCTCGCACAGCATGGCGTCGAATACGCGGTGGCGACCCTCGGTACGGCGACAACACCCATACACGCGCAAAAACTGTTTCGTTTGACGGAAACTGTCGTGTTCTGTTTTGACGGTGACAACGCTGGCCGTGGTGCCGCATGGCGCGCGCTCGAAAACACGCTCCCCGCACTAGCCGACGGCAAGAATGCGGCGTTCCTGTTCCTTCCGGATGGCGAAGATCCCGACGACTATGTGCGCAAGCGTGGCCGAGCCGCCTTCGAGCGTGCGCTCGACTCTTCGGTGCCGCTGTCCGAGTTGCTGCTCTCGGACTTAAGTTCGCGCCATCCGCCCTCGACCGCAGAGGGACGTGCCGCATTTGTCGTGGCGGCCCGTCCCTACCTCGCGCAGGTCACCGCCCCGGTGCTGCTCGCGATCCTGCGCAGGCGCATCGCGGAACTCTCAGGCCTTCCCGAATCGGAGCTGCGCGTGTTGCTCAATCTGCCGCATCGAGGACCCCGCGAACGTCTGGGCGACGGAAAAGACGCGACGGCTCGTCGCCCAGCGTTTCGTGCCGGCGTGCGGCGCGCGCCGTCGCTTGCGCGCGAGCTGATTTCCGGCTTGCTGCTCAATCCCGGGTTGGCCCGCGTGTTGCCGCTCCCTCGTCCCGACGCACACACGCCCGATGGTGCCGCGCTTGCCGCTCTGGTCGATTATTGCGCCGCTCATACCGAAGAACTAACGGCCGCCGGCATCCTCCAATACTTTGTCGGCTCTCCGCATGAAGCGATCCTCGCCAGCACGTTGGCCATGGCCGACGATCAAAGCGTGACGCCGGAGCACGCCGAATCCCAGTTGCGCGCCGGGCTCGACCGGTGGTGGGAGTTTGCGCGTCGCGCCGGTGACAGCGCAGCCCCACCACAAGGTCAAGGCGAGGCAAGTCCTGAGGAAGCGGAACGTCTACGGCAGCTCGCATTAGTGCGGCAGAGCGAGCCCACTGCACGGCCGCAGGGCAATACCGGCTAAAGTCCCTGAGGTTGCCGTGCGGCGTGGTAAAATTCGCGGTTTTCCCGCGCCGCCCCAACGTAGGGAGTTCCAGGGGCCAGCGCGACGCCAAGCGACCCGCTTCGCCCCGCCCATACGTTTTACTCAAGGATGATCATGGCCAAAAAGCCCGCCCGCAAGTCGCGCGCCAAGCCCAAAGTGAATCGGGTGAAGTCCGCAGTGCGCCAAAAACCCAAGTTAGCGAAGCGGCCGACGAAAAAACCGGGAAGGCTCCTTGCGCGCAATAAAGCAAAGGCGAAGAGGCCGGGGGGAAAAGCAGCGAGCGCGGCGAAAAAGAGCGCCCGTTCAGCAAAAAAAACGGTCGCCCGTCCAGGAAAAAACCCAGCAGCCAAAAAGACCTCGCCAAGAGCTGCAAAAGCAGCTTCGGTCAAGGCCAAGGTCGCGTCCAGACCGGCAACAGCGAAGGGCCGAACCCCCGTCGCGCTGCTTGCACCGGCCACGAAGCTAGCCTTAGTTCGTTCGCCGGCCGCCAAGATCGGCACAGCAGCCGTCAAAGCGACCGCGCCCGGCAAAGCGGCAGTTGGTGCCAAGCTTCCGCCCAAGCTCGCACTCGCTGTCGGCGCGAAGACTCCCGCGCCCGCCGTGGCGGGTCGTAGGCCGACGTCCTCTGAAATAGCGGCGAAGCTGGCCGGCAAGCGCGCCGAAGACGCTTCGAGGCGGGGCAAAAACGGCCGGCACGCCGAAATCGCCCCTCGGGTACTGACACCTGCGGACGTCGAAGCACGCAAGCGCCGCCTGAAGACGCTGATCGTCCTGGGCAAGGAACGCGGCTTCCTGACGTACGCTGAGATCAACGATCATTTGCCCGACGACATTCTGGATGCCGAGCAAATCGAAGGCGTCATCTCGATGATCGGCGATATGGGCATCCAGGTGTACGACGAAGCGCCGGATGCCGAAACGCTGCTGATGTCGGAGACGCCGGCCACGGTTCCCGCCGAGGATGTCGAGGAAGAGGCCGAGGCCGCCGCGTCGACGCTCGACTCCGAGTTCGGCCGGACCACCGACCCGGTGCGCATGTA
>JBPCLS010000364.1:0-4387 GCA_051003055.1 Casimicrobiaceae bacterium | reverse complement strand
AAGGCGTGCGGCGTGGATCTCGACGAGCTGCGCGGGGTCTTGACCGATTTCATCACCGAGCACACGCCGCGTCTTGCGCCCCATTCAGACGCCGACACGCAGCCGACGCAGGGTTTTCAGCGCGTTATTCAGCGCGCGATCCTGCACGTCCAGTCGTCGGGCAAGAAAGAGGTCACCGGCGCCAACGTACTGGTCGCGATCTTCGGCGAAAAGGAATCGCACGCGGTCTATTTTTTGAACCAGCGGGGCGTGACGCGCTTGGACGTCGTCAACTATATTGCCCACGGCATTACGAAGACGCCGCAGAAGAATCAGGAAAAGCCGGAAGGCAAGAGCGACGACGACGGGGCGAGCGAGTCGCAGGGTGCGCTCGACGCTTATACCGTCAACCTGAATACGATGGCGAAGAACGGCAAGATCGATCCGTTGATCGGCCGGGAACACGAACTCGAGCGCGTCATTCAAGTGCTTTGCCGCCGCCGCAAGAACAATCCGCTGCTGGTCGGCGAGGCGGGCGTGGGCAAAACCGCGATTGCCGAAGGATTGGCGCGCCGGAGCAACGAAGGCGATGTGCCCGAGCTGTTACGCGAGTTCCAGGTGTTCTCGCTCGACATGGGCGCGTTGCTTGCCGGCACCAAATATCGCGGCGATTTCGAGCAGCGATTGAAGGCGGTGTTAAAGCAGTTGATCGAGAACCCCAAGTCGATTCTGTTCATCGACGAGATCCACACGATCATCGGCGCGGGGGCGGCGTCGGGCGGAACGCTCGACGCGTCCAACCTCTTAAAGCCGGCGCTGTCCACCGGCGCGCTGAAATGCATCGGCGCGACGACGTATAACGAGTACCGGCAGATCTTCGAGAAGGATCACGCGCTGTCCCGTCGGTTCCAGAAGGTAGACGTCCCCGAGCCGTCGATCGCCGAGACGATCGAAATCCTGAAGGGCTTGAAGACTCGCTTCGAGCAGCATCACGGCGTGAAATACGCCCCGGCGGCGCTGACCAGCGCCGCGGAACTCGCCGCGCGCTTTATCAACGACCGGCATCTGCCCGACAAGGCGATCGATGTCATCGACGAGGCGGGCGCCGCGCAGAAGATCCTGCCCAAGTCGAAGCAGAAGAAAGTCATCGGCAAGCTCGAGGTCGAGGAGATCGTCGCGAAGATCGCGCGCATTCCGGCCAAAAACGTGACCTCCGACGATCGCAACGCGCTGAAGACTCTCGATCGCGATCTGAAAAACGTCGTCTTCGGCCAGAACAAGGCGATCGACGCTCTGGTATCGGCGATTCGCATGGCACGTTCGGGCTTGGGCAATCCGCGCAAGCCGATCGGCAACTTCCTGTTTAGCGGCCCGACTGGCGTAGGCAAGACGGAAGTTGCACGGCAGTTGGCCTATTGCCTGGGTGTTGAGCTCCTGCGCTACGACATGTCCGAATATATGGAGCGGCATTCGGTGTCGCGCTTGATCGGCGCGCCGCCGGGTTATGTTGGCTTCGATCAAGGCGGACAGCTCACAGAAGCGGTGACCAAGCATCCGTACAGCGTTGTGTTGCTGGACGAGATCGAAAAGGCGCACCCGGACGTATTCAACATCCTGCTGCAGGTGATGGACCACGGGACGCTTACCGACAACAATGGGCGCAAGGCTGATTTCCGCAATGTCATCATCATCATGACCACCAACGCAGGCGCCAACGAGCTTGCCAGGAGCACGATCGGCTTTACCAGCAGCAAGCAGGCCGGCGACGAAATGGGTGAAATCAAGCGGATGTTCACGCCGGAGTTCCGCAACCGGCTGGACGCGACGATTTCCTTCGCGTCACTCGATCACGAAGTCATCTTGCGCGTCGTGGACAAGTTCCTGCTCGAGCTCGAGAATCAATTGCACGAGAAGAAAGTGGAAGCGTCGTTTACGGCGAAGCTCAAGGAATTTCTGGCGAAAAAAGGATTCGACCCGCAGATGGGTGCGCGGCCGATGTCACGGCTCATCCAGGACACGATCCGCAAGGCGTTGGCCGACGAGCTGCTGTTTGGGCGCCTCACCAGCGGCGGGCACGTCACCATCGACCTCGATGACGACGGCAAGGTGAAACTGCTCTTCGAGGAAACGCCGGAAGAGGTGCCAGTCGCGTGAGCTTGGGAGCAGGGGCCCCGCAAGCGTAGCGAAGTGGGGATGCGACCCGAGCGAATCGCGCTGCGCGGCCGACACGCGACCGGACGATTACGAGACGTCCAAAAGAGGCCGTGACCGCGGTCGCGTGAGCCGGCGTCACGACCCCGCACTAAGCGCCCATGGAGTCCGAGCGAGCAGGGGCTGCGATCACGTCAGCGTATCAGCCCAGATATTCTTGGCCCAGGCCCACGCATACTCGCCCTCGAGCGGATTCATCGCCGGCGACAATCCGCCGGAGCCCGGCACGGTCACCAGCGTTTTCTTGTCGCGATCGTAATGGTGGACCGATGCGACATGGACGACGTCCCGATCGGTGATAAAGCTGTAGCAGGTGTTGTTGAGCATGGGCGTGGGATTCACGGGCTGCCCCGCGAGTGACGCCAGTACCGCCGCCGCCGCGACTTTGCCATGCTGGTTCGCCATGTGCCCGGACTTGGGCATTCCCGGCGCGATCTGGATGGAATCGCCAAGGACATGGATGTTCTTGACCTTGATCGATTCGAACGACAGAAAGTCGACTTCGCACCAGCGGTTGTTCGCGGTGATGACCCCGGCCTGGGCCGCGATAGTCCCGGCGCGGTGCGGCGGGATGACGTTCAGCACGTCCGCCTTGACGTCGCTGGCGGTTTCGAATTTCGCGGTCAAGGTGCGCGCGTCGACGTCGGTCAGCACGTGATTCGGCCGGTATTCGACGATGCCTTTGTACTCTTCGTTCCAGGCCTTCATGAACAGGCCCTTTTTCGAGGTGACGTCCTCGTTGCCATCCAGTATCAAAACTTTGGATTTGGGTTTTGCGCGCTTGAAATACCACGCGACCTGACAGGCACGCTCGTACGGCCCGGGCGGGCAGCGGTAGGGCGCTCTAGGAATCGAAATTGCGTACACGCCGCCGTCGCGCATCGCTTCGAGCTGCTGCCGCAAAGCCACCGTTTGCGGTCCCGCCTTCCACGCGTGCAGCACTTGCGTCTGCGCGCCGTCGTTGTTCAAGCCTGGCACCTGGTTGTAGAGAAAGTCAATGCCCGGAGAGAGAATCAACCGGTCATAGGAGAGCGTCTGACCGCTCGCAAGCCGGACGGTACGCTTGTCGGCATCGACCGCGGTGGCGGTTTCGCGCAATACCTTGATCCCCCGCTTGGTCAGGCCGTCGTAAGGAACCGTGACATCCGCGATCTGTTTGCTGCCGCCCAGAACGAGGTTCGACATCGGACATGACACGAACGTCGCGTTCGGTTCGACGAGCGTCACGTCGACCGCTCCACCGCTCCACATCGCGATGTATTTCGCTGCAGTGGCGCCGCCATAACCGCCGCCGATCACGACCACCTTGCCGGCATGGCCGGCTCCCCGCATTGCCGCACAGCCGCCGAGTGCCGACGTCGTGATCCCCGCTGCGCCCAGTACCTTCAGAAATTCGCGTCGTTGCATGCTCATCACCGCTCTCCGTTGCGTTGGTTAGGGCTTTTGTGCGGCAAACCAGGCCGCGACCGTTTCGATCTGCTCGTCGCTGTAACCTTTGGCCAACTGCGGCATGATGGTGCCGGGTCGCTTGCCGGATTTGAATTCCTGCATCTTGGCAACAAGGTCGGCTTTCGCAGCGCCGGCGAGCGACGGGACCGCACCTTGACTGACGCCGTTTGTGCCATGGCAGTTCGAGCAGCTGGCGGCAAGACTGCGAGCTGGATGGTGGTCGGCGCCCTGCGCTGCGGCCAAGCCCGCGGCGAGGACGAGCATCGCTGGCGTAAGTAACTTGAATCGACGCACGGTGTTCTCCCTGAAAAGTCTGATGACGGCGCGGTAGGCGGCGCGCGCATAGCATAAACCGCTTCGGGCGATGCCGCGAAAGGCCGCGCGGCGCTATCTTCAGAACGGTCTTGCTCCAGCACCTTCGTCCCAGTCTAGAAATGGCGGTTTTTCGGTCTCTGCAATGCACTGCAGCACTGTTTCGGGCCTTCGGTGCCCAAATAATTCCACCTGATGGAAACGTTTTCTAACTTACTGATAGATTTGGCTGTTTTTTGTACTGCACTGCGGAAATTTTCTCTTGTCACAGGAGCATTCCCTTGCTAACGTGCGGTTGTCACGAAGCCTTCACATCCGTAGTAAGACGGTGTTTGTAAGACGGTGTTTGTTCGATACCGGCGTACATCGCAAAATCAGGCCCTAGGGGAGCAACTGCAATGAACTACGACCTTGAAGTAGCACGACTGAAGAAGGA
>JBPCLS010000363.1:0-3783 GCA_051003055.1 Casimicrobiaceae bacterium | reverse complement strand
CGCATACGCACATGTTCTCCTCGAAGGTACCGGCGGTGGCGCGCGCGAAATCCACGTGAGTCGGCACTGACGGCCATTCGTAGGCCATGCCAACGCCGTGGAGGGCGGACGAATAGCGGCGCGCCTGATACTGCTCCGGAATGCGCCAGGATTTTTCGTTGAACTCGGCCAACGTGAGACCGGGCTTCAGGGTCGCCAGGTTGTGGTTGATCTGGCTCAGCGCGACTTCATACAGCTCGTTTTGCTTGTTCGAGAGCCGGCGATGACCGATGGGCCAGGAGCGCGACAGATCGGCGCAATAGCCGTAGGGGCCGATCAAGTCGGTGTCGAAGGACAGTATCTCCCCGTCCCGGCAGATGGTGTCGGAGCATTCCTGGAACCAGGGATTGGTGCGCGCGCCGGCCGCCAGGAGCCGCGTTTCCAGCCACTCGCCGCCGGAGCGTATGTTCTCGTAGTGGAGCTCGGCCCAGATTTCCTGCTCGGTCCTGCCGGGCAGCGAGTGCTCGTACATGCGCGCCATGCCAGCCTCGCAGACGCGAATGGTCCAACGCATGAGATCCAGCTCCTCGGGGCTCTTGATTTTGCGCGCATGTTCGGTCAGTTCCTGGCCTTCCACCAGCGTGATGCCACGCTTGCGCAACGCATCGACGCCAAGCGGCTCCATCTTGTCGACGGCAAGCCGCATGTTGCCGCCACCGCGCTCGCGGACGATCGCCGCGACTTCGTCCGCCCATTTCTCCAGCCTTTCTAAGAGACGCGTGCCAGCCGAGAAGTAGAACCACGACATCGCGGTGCGCACTTCGTCGACGGTCTCGAAGCCCTTGGCCACATGCTCCGACTTGCCGAATTCGAAGGCGATGGCGTAGCCATCCGCGCCTACCACCGCATAATTCGCCGCGTTGTGCGTCGTCCACAACTGCATGTTGGAAATATCGAGCGCGTAGCGAATATTGACGGGGTCGTAAAGCAGGATCGCAGCGCAATCGTGCTCACGCAGTTTCTCGACTAGCCGTTGCTTGCGGTACGCGCGAGCCTTCTTGAGCGTCGCGAGTGGAAGCGGACTCTTCAGCGGCTTGTCCGTGCCTTCGGCATTCAGATATTCCTTCTTGCGATCGTCTTTGAAGATTTCAGCCATGCGCGTTTCTCCCTTAGCCTCGTTGCCGTCCGCCGCTTGGATCGAAGAGGGGCGTCATCTGGATTCGCGCGGGCCTGTCATCCCCGAGAATGCCGATCACGAACGTTTCCCCGTCGTTCGCCAGATCGGACTTGACGTAGCCCATGGCGATGCTCTTCCCTGTCCAATGCGCATAGCCGCCGGAGGTCACCTGCCCCACCGCCCTGCCATCCTTCAGGATCGACTCATAGCCGGCCGCTTCCGCGCCGTTCGCATCGACGACCAGTGTCACCAGTTTTTTTGCGGGCGGTGCCGCGCGATCACGCAGAGCCGCTTTGCGGCCGATGAAGTCACCCTTGTCATACGCGACAAAACGGCCGAGACCCGTTTCCATCGGCGAGTAATCGGAGCGAAACTCGCGCAAGAAGGCTCCATATCCCTTCTCCAGCCGCAGCGACATCAACGCGCGGCTGCCGAAATGACGAAGGTCAAGGCCGTTACCCGCTTCGAGCAGTTGCTCATAGAGCGTGAGCTGATAGTCAGGCGTGACCCAGATTTCATAGCCCAGGTCCCCGGTATAACTCGCGCGGATGACAGTCGCCGGCACCATGCCGACTGTCATCTCGCGGACGTCGAAAAACCTGAATGCGTCGCTTGCGACATTCGCCTTGACGAGACGCTGCAGCAGTTCTCGCGACTTCGGTCCTGCAATCGCGAAGCCCGTGAGGGCGTGCGACAGAGCGCGGATGGCGGTGCCGGTGGGCGGGGGATGCAGCTCGAACCACCGCATGTGATAAACCTCGGCCACACCCGATCCGATCATTAAAAACCGGTCGGGCGCAAGGCAGGCCAGCGAAAAGTCGCCGATGATACGGCCCTGCTCGTTGAGCATCGGCGCGAGCGCCATCCGGCCTGGCACGGGCACCTTGCCCGCGAGCAACCGGTTCAGCCAGGGCGCGGCATCAGGCCCCACGATTTCATATTTGCCGAACCCCGATATCTCCATGAGGCCGACGCCATTGCGCACCGCATGGCACTCTTCTCGAATGACGGGGAACGCATTGGAACGGCGGTAGGTCGGCGTCTCGATCGGTGCCATGCCCTTTGGTGCATACCAGAGCGCAATTTCAAGGCCGAAGCTGGCGCCGAAAACAGCGCCCGCCGCCTGCAACCGATCGTAGACGGGCGTGCGTCGCAGCGGACGCGCCACAGGCAACTCTTCGTTGGGAAAAGCCATACTGAAGCGGCGCCTGTAGTTTTCTTGCACCTTGATATTCGTGTACGCGGGTGTCGCGAACGGGCCGTAGCGGGCAACGTCCATTGCGAACAGATCGGATCCCGGGTCGCCTTCCGCCATCCATCGCGAAAGCGCCAGACCCACGCCCCCGCCTTGCGCAAAACCGGCCATCACGCCGCAAGCGCACCAGAAATTCCGCAAGCCGCGTACCGGTCCGACCAGGGGGTTGCCGTCGGGCGCGAAGGTGAACGGGCCATTGACGACCCGCTTGATTCCGGCACGACCGATCGCAGGAAAGTGCCTGAACCCAATCTCGAGGTGACTCGACAGGCGGTCCAGATCGTCCGGCAGCAGCTGCATGTTGAAGTCCCACGGCGTCGCGTCGGCGGACCACACGCGGCAATCCTGCTCGTAGGTTCCCAGGAGGACTCCCTTACCCTCCTGGCGCATATATATCTCGCCCGAATAGTCGGAGGTGGGAAGCAATTCGTGACCGAACGCAACCACCTCTGGAATGTCTTCAGTCACTATGTACATGTGCTCCATCGCGAGCACGGGTAGCTCGATGCCTGCCATATGCCCAACTTCGCGCGCCCATAGACCGGCGGCATTGATGACATGCTCGCAAATGATTTCGCCTTTGTCGGTAGTAACTAGCCAGCTACCGTCGGGCCGGGACTTCAGCCCGACGACTCGCGTGAAGCGATGGATTTCCGCGCCTGCCTTGCGCGCGGCGATGGCATAAGCTTGCGTCACACCATTCGGATCGACGTGTCCGCCGTCCTTGCGGTACAACGCGCCGATGAACTCATTATCGTCAATCAGAGGATTGAGTTCCTTGGCCTCGCGCGGAGAAATGAGCTGCATCTCGAGGCCCAGATACTGACTGCGGCTGTGTATCGTTCGAATGTTGTCAAGCACCGCTTGGTTCGCGGCGAGAACAAGGTTGCCTGTCGCGTGAATCCCGCACGATTGGCCGGAGATCCCTTCGATTTCGTGATAAAGGTCGATCGTATATTTTTGCAATCGGGAGACATTGGCGTCACTATTGTAGGTGTGCACGCCTCCCGCGGCATGCCAGGTTGAGCCGGACGTCAACTCGTGCTTTTCGAGGAGCAGGACGTCAGTCCATCCGATTTTGGTCAGATGATAGAGAACGCTTGCGCCTACGACGCCGCCACCGATAATCACGACCTGGGTATGGGTCTTCATTGTGCTTCGGCTCGGGGATTCGACTCGATCTCAGACCTCCGACCGCAAACATCAGAAGATGTATAGCTTACGACGGCAACGACCGGGTTTAACTCGGCATACAATCGGAGTAGCGCAAAACATTGCTCTGATAAGTCTTCCTAATGGCCCGGGATTTGGCGTCCGATCCTGGGTGGCGCGGCTAGAATGATGGCGAGATCGCTCCCGCACCAGAGCAGAC
>JBPCLS010000362.1:0-2975 GCA_051003055.1 Casimicrobiaceae bacterium | reverse complement strand
GCGGCAACGTTCCGTTTCTCGAGGAGCAGTACGAAAGTTATCTAGCGAATCCAGGCTCGGTGAGCGCCGACTGGCGGGTGTATTTCGACAGCCTGCGCGGAGATGCGAACGACGTCTCCCACGCGCCAGTCATCGCATCGTTTATCGAACTGGCGAAGGACCGCAAGGTCGCGGGCGCGATGGTCGACGCGACGACCATGCACAAACAGGTGGTGGTGCTGCGGCTCATCAGCAAGTTCCGCACGCTCGGCATGTTCCACGCCGATGTGGACCCGTTGAAACGGCAGGACCCGCAATACATTCCCGATCTCGACCTTGCCAGCTATCGCTTTACCGACGCCGATCTCGACACCGAGTTCGACGTCGGCTCGTTCAAGGCCGGCGCAACCAGGATGCGCTTGCGCGACATCATCGAGGCGCTGCAGCAGACGTACACCCGCACGTTGGGCGCCGAGTACATGTATATCGCGGATACCCCGACCAGGCGGTTTATGCAGGAACGCTTGGAACCGATCCGCTCCAAGCCGACGTATTCGGCCGAGGAGCGCAAGCATATTCTCGAACAACTGACAGCCGCGGAAACGCTGGAGCGCTATCTGCACACCAAGTATGTCGGCCAGAAGCGCTTTTCCGGCGAAGGCAACGACTCGTTGATCCCGATGCTCGACCGGTTGATCCAGCGCGCCGGCGCCATCGGCATGCAGGAGATCGTCATGGGCATGGCGCACCGGGGCCGGTTGAGCGTCCTGGTCAACACGATGGGCAAGATGCCGGCTGACCTATTCTCCGAATTCGAAGGCAAGGCGCCGCAGGATCTGCCGGCGGGCGACGTCAAGTATCACCAGGGATTTTCGTCGGATGTTTCCACCCCCGGCGATCCGGTGCATTTGACCCTCGCGTTCAACCCATCGCATCTGGAAATCGTCGACCCGGTCGTCGAGGGCAGCGTACGCGCACGCCAGCACCGGCGCGGTGACGTCGAAGGAGACCACGTGTTGCCGGTGCTGATGCATGGCGACGCGGCGATCGCGGGTCAGGGCGTCATGCAGGAATGCCTGAACATGGCGAGAACGCGCGGCTACTACACGGGCGGGACGATCCACATCGTCATCAACAATCAGATCGGATTCACGACGTCCGATCCGCGCGACGCGCGCGGCACGCTCTATTGCACCGACGTCGCGAAGATGGTCGAGTCGCCGATTCTGCATGTCAACGGCGACGACCCCGAGGTGTGCCTGCTCGCCATCGATCTGGCCCTCGAATACCGCCAGCAATTCCATCGGGATGTGTTTATCGATCTCGTCTGCTTCCGCCGGCAAGGCCATAACGAGGCCGACGAGCCGATGATCACGCAGCCGCTCATGTACAAAACGATCGCTCAGCACCCCGGTACGCGCAAGCTCTACGCCGACCAACTGATCGCGGCCCGCGTTGTCACGGCGGAAGAGGCCGAAGACATGGTTGCGGCGTTTCGCGCCGCGATGGACAAAGGGCTGCATACGAACAAGACGGTGCTGGCAAACTACAAGCCGCCGTTCACCATCGACTGGACGCCGTACAAGAACCGGCACTGGACCGACGCCGCGGATACGTCGGTGCCGCTCGCACGGCTGCAGTCGCTCGCCGAAACGCTTACGGCAATCCCGGAGGGGTTCAAGCTGCACTCACGGGTGGAGAAAGTGAACGCCGATCGCCGTGCGATGGGCGAGGGCAAGCAGCCGGTGGACTGGGGCATGGCCGAGACGCTCGCGTATGCGACGTTGCTGGACGAAGGTTACGGCGTACGTCTGACCGGCCAAGACACCGCTCGCGGAACGTTTTCGCATCGGCACGCTGTAATGCATGACCAGAACCGCGAAAAGTGGGATTCGGGAACGTGGATTCCGTTGCAGCACGTGAAAGAGGGACAGCCGACGTTCGAGGTTATCGATTCAGTGCTGACCGAGGAGGCAGTCGTCGCTTTCGAATACGGCTATTCGACATCGGACCCGACGCGCCTTGTCGTATGGGAGGCGCAGTTCGGCGATTTCGTCAACGGTGCGCAGGTGGTCATCGACCAGTTCATCAGCGCCGGGGAAGTGAAGTGGGGACGCATCTGCGGCCTGGTGCTGCTGCTGCCGCACGGCTACGAAGGGCAGGGGCCCGAGCATTCGTCGGCGCGTCCGGAGCGGTTCCTGCAACTGTGCGCGCAACACAACATGCAGGTCTGCGTGCCTTCGACACCCGCGCAGGTATTCCACATGCTGCGCCGGCAGATGATCCGCAAGTTTCGCACGCCGCTAATCGTCATGAGCCCCAAGAGCCTGCTGCGGCACAAGGAAGCGGTGTCGTCGCTCAAGGAGCTTGCGCACGGGCCGTTTCAGCCGGTCATCGGTGAAACGGACAAGCTGCCGGCGAAAACCGTGCGCCGCGTGCTCGCGTGCTCGGGCAAGGTGTTTTACGAGCTTCTGGCGTTTCGGCGGGAGAAAAAGATCGACGACATCGCGATTGTCCGGATCGAGCAGCAATACCCGTTTCCGCACGAGGAATTTCGCAGCGAAGTCGCCAAGTTTCCCAAAGCGAAAGAGGTCGTCTGGGTGCAGGAAGAGCCGCAGAACCAGGGCGCGTGGTACCGGCTACGCGCGTATTTGCGCGGGGACATTCTCGACGAACAAGTGCTGGCGTATGCCGGCCGGCCGATTTCCGCGTCCCCCGCGGTTGGATACGCGGCGAAACACAATGCGGAGCAAAAACAAATCATCGAGGACGCGTTCGCGCCGCAATTGAGATCCGGTGAAATGGTCGTCGCGCGCTAGGACGCGAAATCATGCGAATCGAAGTCAAAGTTCCGCAACTGCCCGAATCGGTGGCGGAAGCAACACTCGTCGCGTGGCACAAGAAGCCCGGCGACGCGATCAAGCGCGACGAAAACTTGATCGACGTGGAAACCGACAAGGTCGTGCTCGAATTGCCCGCGCCTGGCGATGGCGTGC
>JBPCLS010000361.1:0-7944 GCA_051003055.1 Casimicrobiaceae bacterium | reverse complement strand
GCTCGATGCCGGCGTTGCCATTGCCGCGATCGACACCGGGTGGGACGGATGGAATCCCAAGCTGTCGATTCGCGGTCTGGCGATCCATGACCGGGCGCGGCCCGATGCCGCGCCGGTGCTGCAGTTGCCGCGCGTGGATCTGGTGATCGCGTGGACTTCGGTGCCTCTCTTCGATCTGCGGCTCGAGCAACTGACGATCGACCGTCCGCAATTCGCCGTGCGGCGCGATACGGACGGGCGGCTGCATCTCGCCGGCATCGAGATCGACCTCACCGCGCAGAATGAAGACACGCGCTTGACCGACTGGCTGTTGCGGCAGCCGGAGATCGTCGTGCGCGATGCGCTCGTCACGTGGACCGACGAGCTCCGCGGCGCCCCGCAACTCGTCCTCGACGATGTGCAGTTTCGGCTCGAGCAAAGCTTCGGCCGGCATCGCTTCGGACTTCTCGGGAAGCCGCCGGCAACCCTCGCAGCGCCGCTCGACTTGCGCGGCGACGTCACCTTAGCGTCGCTCGCCGACTGGCGCACCGCCAAAGGCAACCTGTATGTCCGGCTCGATTACGCCGACATCGCGCTGTGGCGCCAGTGGATTCCGCTGCCCGTCGCCGTGGACAGCGGAAAGGGCGCGTTGCGCGTGTGGTTCGAGTTCGTCGCCGGCAAGCCGCAGGGAATCATCGCCGATGTCGAGCTCGCCGACGTACGCGCGAAGCTTAGGCAAGACCTGTCGCCATTGGATCTCACGCACGTCTCCGGACGCTTGGGCTGGAAGGACGATCCTGGCGCGCGGGAATTCTGGACGCAGGGGCTCACCTTCGAGACGCACGAGGCTCTGGTGTTGCCGCCGATGGAGCTCCGGCTCACATTGAGCCAAGGGGCGGACGGCAACGTGACCGGCGGCCGCGCGAGTTTCGATCAAGTGGAAATGGCTCCGCTCGCGGCAGTAGCGGCGCATTTGCCGGTACCCGACATATGGCGGCGCGAACTTACGCGATTCGCGGTGCGCGGCAACGTGGCTGATGGACGTTATGCTTGGAAAGGCCCGCCGGAGACGCCGGCAACCTATTCGGCGAGCGGCCGGTTCAAGAGTCTGGCGGTCGCGCCGCAGGATGGCTTGCCTCAAGTGTCCGGCGTGTCGGGCAGCTTCACGGCCAACGAAGGTGCAGGTGAACTGAAGCTCGACAGTCGCGACATGGCGGTTGCGCTGCCACGGACGTTTGCCGCACCGCTTGCGTTCACCACCGCAGGCGGGCGGGTGCAATGGGAGAAAGCCGCCGAAGAATGGCGCGTTCGCTTCGACGAGCTGCGCTTTGCCAATGCGCACACCTCCGGCCGCGTGGCGGGTTCGTGGCGGTCGCAGAGCAAAGGAGCCGGGGCCGTCGACATCACCGCCGAGTTGACGCGGTTGGACCTCGCGCATCTCGATCGTTACCTGCCGCTCGGGCTCGACCCCGTGACGCGCGATTGGCTGCGGCTGGGTATCAAGCAAGGCGTGGCGCGCGACCTGCGGCTGGCTGTTTCCGGCAATCTGGCGGACTTTCCGTTTCCGGACAACCGCGGTGGCCGCTTCATCGCCACGTTGAACGTAACGGATGTGACGCTCGCCTACGCCGACGCCTGGCCCGAAATGACCGCGATAGACGCGGAGGTCAAGTTCGAAGGATCGCGGATCACCGTGACCTCACCGCGCGCGCGCATCTTCGGCGCGCAGTTGGGGCCGGTCGAGGCGCAAATTGCGGATACAACGGTAGCGCATCCGCGTTTCAGTCTCACCGGCGAAGCCGCGGGACCCACATCGGACTTCCTGCGCTTCATCGCAAACAGTCCGCTCGCCGGCGGAATCGGACGCTTCAGCGACGGCGCCCAGGTGGCGGGCAACGGCGCGATGATGCTTTCCTTTGCACGCCCGCTCGGCCAGCAGGGCGGCGCCAAGGTGGCGGGCCAATTCCGATTCCTGGAAAACGAGATTCGCCTGCCGGGTTTACCACCACTGGCGCAGGTCAATGGCCGACTCGCGTTCACCGAGCAGGGCGTCTCGGCGGAGGGTCTTACGCTCAAAACGTTGGGCGGTGCCGCCACTATACGGATCGCCAGCACCGACGACGGCGTGCATGTGACCGGCGCGGGCACCTCCAGTCTGGCGCAAACGAATGCTTACTTCGATTGGCCACTGCTGCGGCGGGTGAGCGGCAGCGCGCAGTGGCATTTGAGCGCGATCACGCGCCCTGAGTTCGCGACGTGGACACTCGAAAGTGATCTGCAAGGTGTCACCATCGATTTGCCGGCACCCCTTGGCAAAACCGCTGCTACGACGGCTCCGCTCAAGATCGAGCGCCACGATGTCCCGGGCAAGCGCGATGAAGACCTGATCCGCGTCGACTATCGGGGTCCGCTGCGCCTCACCGCCCATCGCCATCTTGCCGCCGGCGTTCCCACCGTCGACCGTGCGCTGCTGCTGTTGGGCAATGCCGTCGCTCGCGGAGGCAATCCGGAGCGTCCAGGGATCTGGGTCCGTGGCCAACTCGATGAACTTGATATCGATGAATGGCTCGCTGTCCGGTTGCATGAGACGAGCCGGCAGGGTTCTGCTGGCGATACTCGCCCCGATTCGCTCGAAGTGCAAGGTGTGGATCTCGACGTCGTTCGCTTTGGACTGTTCGGCCGCGCGCTGCATGACCTGAAACTCTCGGCGCGGCATGTCGCCGACGATTGGCGCCTGACCATAAACGGCCGCGAGATCGAAGGCACCGCCAACTGGCGCGGCAGGTCCGCAGCGTTGCCGAATGGAAGAGTGCAGGCGCGACTCGTTCGCTTGTCCGCACCCGGCAACGGTGAGCCGCGCCCGCAACGCCGCGACGTTGCCGGCGCAAACAGCGAAACCAACACGTGGCCGGAACTCGATATCGTCGCCGATGCGTTTTTCTCGGAGGGCCGCAATCTCGGCAAGCTCGAACTCGTTGCGCAGCCGGCCGGAGCGGATTGGCGGATCACGAAACTCACGCTCGTCAACGACGCGGGGCGGTTGGACGCTAACGGATCATGGCGGGTATCGCGCGAGCGCCATCAGACGCAGCTCGAGGTAGTGTTGAGCGCGCAGAATGCCGGGGCATACCTTGCCCGGCTTGGACTGCCGGACTCGGTTAAGAATGCGCCCACCAAGATCACCGGCCAGCTTGCATGGTCCGGCGCGCCCAACGAATTCGATTATCCGACGCTCACGGGCAACCTCCATCTGCAATCCGGCGCGGGGCAATTCACCAAGATCGATCCGGGCATCGGCAAACTGCTGGGGGTACTTTCGCTGCAGGCGCTGCCGCGGCGCATCACGCTCGATTTCCGCGATGTCTTCAGCGAAGGATTTGCGTTCGACGAAATCACCGCGGACTTGCGGATTCAAAACGGCACAATGCACACCGACAACCTGCGTCTGTCCGGCCCGGCGGCGAAAGTCACGATCTCGGGCGATATCGATCTGGAGCAGGAAACCCAACGCCTGTCGGTTCGCGTGCAACCGGCGCTCTCGTCGACGATATCCGCCGGCGCGGCGGTGTTGTTCCTCGCCAACCCGCTGGTGGGCGCGGCGGTGGGCGCGGGAACGCTGCTCGCGCACAAAGTGCTGCGCGATCCGTTCGAGCAAATGTTCAGTTACGACTATCGGGTCACCGGCTCATGGTCCGATCCCGTCGTCGAACGCGGCGGCGGTCGTGCGGCGTCGCGCAATCCGGCGACGGCTCCCGGAGCAGCGCCGGAGACAGTGCAATGAGCGTACGCATGCGTGTCGCGGCGATTCAAATGATCTCGGGCGGCGACGTTGCGGCGAATCTGGCGCAGGCCGAGCCGTTGATTGCGGAGGCCGTCGCCGGCGGCGCGGAACTCGTCGTGCTGCCGGAATATTTCGGCATCCTCGGAGCGCGCGCCGTTGACAAGCTGACCGCGCGGGAAAGCGATGGCGCCGGCCCGCAACAGGATTTCCTCGCGCGCATGGCGCGCAGTCACCAAATGACGATCGTCGGCGGCAGCGTGCCGCTGGCGAGTGGCGATTCGCAGCGTGTACATAGCGCGTGTCTGGTGTACGACGCCAAGGGCGAGCGCGTTGCGCGCTACGACAAAATCCATTTGTTCCGATTTACGCACGGCAGCGAGGACTATGACGAAGCCAGGACCATCGCGCCGGGCGCGACGGTGTCGTCGTTCAACGCGGCCTGCGGCAGGGTCGGTTTGTCGATCTGCTACGACGTGCGCTTCCCCGAGCTTTACCGGCTCCTCGGCGATTGCGCGTTGCTGCTGGTACCCAGCGCATTCACCGCGACGACCGGGGCGGCGCATTGGGAGCTGTTATTGCGCGCGCGGGCGGTCGAAAACCAGTGCTACGTTCTGGCCGCGGCGCAAGGCGGCGTGCATCCGAATGGCCGCCGGACCTGGGGGCATTCGCTGCTTGCCGACCCGTGGGGGGAGATCGTAGCGTCGCTGGCCGAGGGACCCGGAGTTGTGATCGGCGACGTCGACCCAGCGCACATCGCAGCCGTGCGGACGAGACTGCCGGCGCATGCGCATCAAGTTCTTGTTTGACGAACCGCGCCCCGCGCGGTGCCGTTTCAACTGCCGCGCAGCAGGACGAGCACGGCGCCTCCGCCCCCGGCATTGAGCGGCGCTTCAGCGAAAGCCAACACATCGCCCCACTGCGTCAGCCACCGGCGCACCTTACCCTTCAGCACGGGTTCCTTGTTGGGTGAGGTCAGGCCCTTGCCGTGGATGACGCGCACGCAGCGGTAACGGCGGCTCCGTGCGTCGTACAGGAAATCCGCGAGCGCATCGCGCGCTTCGCCGGTCGTGTAGCCGTGCAGATCGAGTTCGCTTTGCACCGACCAGTGTCCGCGGCGCAATTTGGACAACACGTCAGAGCCAATGCCGGCTCGCACAAACGTCTGCTCGTGCTCGAACTCCTGCCCGATTTCCCAGGCGTGCGGCGTCGCTTCATCGCCATACTTGGCGGCTGCGAGCACGTCGCGTTCGTCCGCTAATGTGTGCCGCGGTACGGGGGTTGGTTGCAGCCGCGGAAGCATTGCCTGGTTTCGCCGCGGCAGCTTTCGCACGTCGGCAAACGCGCGCAGCAAATCGAGGTCGTCCGCCGCAAGGTCTTCAGCCGGCCCCGCGGACGCGACCGTCAGCGCCGCAGACACTGGGGCAGCTACCGCGGCAGGAGATTTGCCGGAAATGGCTTTGGGCGTGCGTAGCGCCTCTTTGGCACGCGCGGCGGCGAACACGGCCTTCAGGTCGGATAGCTTGGCCATCGAATCATCTCCGTGCAGTGCGTAGCATCGCCATTCTCGCGCCGGCGCAGCATCGCGCCATTGCTGTGTCCACGCGAGATATTAACGTCCTACGTGCTAATGCCCTTCGAGATAAGCCTCGGCGTCGAGCGCAGCCATGCAGCCGGTGCCGGCCGAGGTCACCGCCTGCCGGTACACGTGATCGGCGACGTCGCCGGATGCGAATATGCCCGCAATCGAGGTTGCCGTCGCATTGCCCTCGCTGCCGCCTTTGACCTTGATATAGCCGCCGGCCATCTCGAGCTGCCCTTCGAAAATCTGCGTGTTCGGCGTGTGGCCAATCGCGATGAACACTCCGTGCACGGGAAGGTCCTCGGACGCACCGGTCTTCACATCCTGTATCCGCACGCCCGTCACGCCGGATTCATCGCCCAGGACCTCGCCCAAAACGTGGTTCCATCGCACTCGCAAGTTACCCCCGTTCTTCGTTTTCGCCATCAGGCGATCGACCAGAATGGCTTCGGCGCGAAATTTATCGCGGCGATGGATCACCGTGACGTTCTTCGCGATGTTCGACAAATACAGCCCCTCTTCGACCGCGGTATTGCCGCCGCCAACGACGACGACGTCCTGGCCCTTATAAAAAAAACCGTCGCACGTGGCACAAGCGGAGACGCCTTTGCCCATGAACGCTTCCTCGGACGGCAGACCCAGGTAACGCGCCGACGCGCCTGTGGCGATGATCAGCGCGTCGCACGTGTACTCGCCCGAGTCTCCGAGCAGACGCAACGGCCGCTCCGCGAGCTTGACGGTATTGATATGATCGAAAATCACTTCGGTGGCAAAGCGCTCGGCGTGTTTCTGAAAACGCGTCATCAGCGCCGGCCCCATGACGCCTTCGGCATCGGCTGGCCAATTGTCGACGTCGGTGGTGGTCATCAGCTGCCCCCCTTGGGCGAGCCCCGTGATGAGAACGGGCGAAAGATTGGCTCGCGCTGCGTATACTGCGGCCGAATATCCGGCCGGACCGGAACCCAGGATCAAAACGCGGGCGTGCTTGGAAGTCATTTCTTTGTCGTTTTCGGCGAGGCAAAAATCAGCGAATGAGTCTATCTGAATTGGGGGCATGCCCTCGCCGCCACAAGCGCGGGTCGCGGGGTTCGCACAGAGCCCGTGCCCCTTTCAGCGGAGCCCTCCGCTCGTTATAATCAGTATTATGAAGTTTCTTGGTAAGTTTCGGCAGCAACTATATGTTTTTTAAGCCGGCGGGAAATCCAGCGCGCCGGCCGCCGTTGGTTGCCGCCGGTCAGCTTCCGCGCTTTGCCAAGCTGGTGCGGGAGGCATGGTGGCTCGTCAGTGCCGCCGTCGTCTGCTATCTCGCGCTGATCCTCGCGACTTACGCCAAAAGCGACCCGGGCTGGTCGTTTTCCGGAACCGGAGAGCCGCTGGCAAATCGTGGTGGCATCGTCGGCGCGTGGCTCGCCGATCTGCTGCTCTATCTCTTTGGCGTTTCCGCGTGGTGGTGGGTATTGGGCGCGTTGGTGCTACTTGTTGCCGGTTACCGGCGCGTCGTCAGGCCGGAGCGCAAGTTCGAGCATCCGCTCGCGCTCGGCATGTTCGGATTCGCTCTGGTGCTGGCGGCGAGCGCCGCACTCGAAGCAATCCGGCTGTGGAGCCATGCGCTCGTGCTGCCATTGGCACCCGGAGGCGCGTTGGGCGCCGCGATCGGTCACGGTCTCGTGAGTGCTATCGGCTTCAATGGCGCCACACTTTTTCTGCTCGCGCTTTTTGCCGCCGGCTCGTCGCTGCTGTTCGGCATTTCCTGGCTCCGGGCGTTGGAGCATATTGGCGGCGGTTGCGAGAAGATGATTGCGTGGGTGCGCAACAAGCGCCTCCACGCGGCCGATCGCCGCATCGGCGAAGAGGCCGCCGCCGAGCGTGACGTGGCGGTCGAACAATTGCGCGAGGATGCGGGAGAGCGCGATCCGCTCCTCGTCGTCCCGCCGGTCGGCGCGGTGCCGAAATCCGAGCGCGTCGTGAAGGAACGACAGCGCCCGCTGTTTATCGATCTGCCGGATTCGCGCCTACCGCCTCTTGCCTTGCTGGAAGACGCGCCGCAGTCGGTCGAAACCGTCGCGAACGAAACGCTCGACTACACGTCGCGTTTGATCGAACGCAAGCTCGCCGATTTCGGCGTCAGCGTCAGGGTGCTGGCCGCGTACCCGGGACCGGTCATCACGCGCTACGAAATCGAGCCGGCGGTTGGGGTGAAGGGCGCGCAGATCGTCAATCTGGTGAAGGATCTCGCGCGAGCGCTGTCGGTCGTCTCGATCCGGGTGGTTGAAACGATTCCGGGCAAATCGTGCATGGGACTCGAGCTGCCCAATCCCAAACGGCAGATCGTCAAGCTGGTCGAAATCCTTTCGTCGGCGATATACAACGACACGCCCGGCGCGCTCACGCTCGCGCTGGGCAAGGATATTGCCGGCAAGGCGGTGGTCGCGGACCTGGCGCGGATGCCGCATCTGCTGGTCGCGGGCACGACCGGCTCGGGCAAGTCAGTGGCGGTCAACGCGATGATCCTGTCGCTCCTCTACAAAGCGGAGCCAAGACAAGTGCGGCTGTTGCTGATCGATCCCAAGATGCTCGAGCTCTCCGTGTACGAAGGTATCCCGCA
>JBPCLS010000360.1:0-7470 GCA_051003055.1 Casimicrobiaceae bacterium | reverse complement strand
GGCCCACGTCCCGTATAAAGGCAGCGCCCCCGCGGTGACCGACCTCTTGGGCGGACAGGTTCAGCTCATGTTCGACAACTTGCCCTCCGCGCTGCCGCATATCAAAGCCGGCAAGTTGAAAGCCCTCGCCGTGACGAGCGCCACCCGCGCCGCCGCGCTGCCCGACGTGCCGACCATTGCGGAATCCGGGCTCGCAGGGTTAGACGCAACGTCGTGGTTCGGCCTGCTGGCGCCCGCAGGTACGCCGCAGCCGATCATCGCCAGATTGAATAGCGAAGTCGCCAAGTGGCTTGCAACCGCCGAAGCCAAAGAAAAGATGGCAGGTTTAGGCGCCAACACGGCCGGCCATTCGACCGATGAATTTGTTCGCCACATTGCCGCCGAAACCACAAAGTGGGCGAAGGTGGTCAAAGAGTCCGGCGCGAAGGTCGATTGACGCGCCAGCATCGACCGAAGCGATCGCTCGGTGGCGGTCGTTTCTTCCCACGTGCCGGGCAACAGTTGTCGCGGTAGGTCAACGGCAAGAAATCTCGGAGCTAAAAACATTGGTGTGTCCAAATGGCGCCGATTTCGCACCCGAGTTTCTTCGCTCATCCTTGCGCATTGCCGCCTGACCTAGCGCATATCTCCAGACGCCAGCACGAGCGGCGCGGTTAATTCGCTTACAATCGCGCTTCGCTGTTTTTTGAGTTGCCGCATCAGCGGCGAAGTAACGCAAAGGTCCCATCATGCCCATTGAACGCCTGCACGTCGGCACTCGCTTGTCGAATACCGTTGTCGTGTCACCTGCCAACGAACGCCTCGTGTTTCTCGCGGGGCAGGTGGCCGAAGACCGGCAGGCGAGCATGAGGGTGCAAACGGAACAGGTATTGCGCGCAATCGAGCGGCTGTTGCGCGAGGTGGGCAGCGACAAGTCGCGCTTGGTATCGGCCAACGTCTATCTGCCCGAGATGAGCGACTACGACACGCTCAACGAGGTGTGGGAGGCGTGGGTCGTCCCAGGCCAAACCCCGGCGCGAGCGACGGTACAAGCGCGCCTTGCGCACCCGGATTACAAAATCGAGATTCAGGTCGTCGCCACCGCACCCGCCTGATTTCCCCACGCGAAGCAGGCCATGAGCAGTCTCACCCAAGCCAAGCAAGCGATCGTCGCCGCGACAGCGCGGCGCGACGCTGCCGCCATGCCCAGCACCGCGGCAACGTTGCCGGTCACGCGCGCAATGTTCGATCAGTTGATGGTCCCGTGCTTCGCGCCAGCGCCGTTTGTCCCGGTCCGCGGCGAAGGCTCGCGCGTCTGGGATCAGGACGGGCGCATGTACATCGACTTCGCCGCCGGGGTCGCGGTGACGGCACTTGGCCATTGCCACCCCGCCATGGTGCGCGCACTGACCGAGCAGGCGGGCGCGTTATGGCACGTGTCCAACTGGCTAACCAACGAGCCCGCCTTGCGCCTGGCGAAGCGCTTGACCGATCACACCTTCGCCGACCGCGTTTTCTTCTGCAATTCCGGCGCTGAAGCCAACGAAGCCGCGTTGAAGCTCGCGCGGCGCTACGCGCACGATCGTTTCGGTGCGCACAAGATGCGCGTGATCTCCACGCTGAATAGCTTTCATGGACGAACGCTTTTCACCGTAACGGCCGGCGGACAGGCCAAGTATGCGACGGGATTCGGTCCCAATCCCGCCGGCTTCACGCACATTGATTACAACGATGTCGCGGCACTCGAGGGGGAATTCGCGACCAACGGCAATGACATTTGCGCGGTGCTGCTCGAGCCGATGCAGGGAGAAGGCGGCATGATTCCCGGCACCCACGCGTTTCTGCAGGCGGCGCGTCGTTTGTGTACCGAGTACAACGCGCTGCTGCTGCTCGACGAAATTCAAAGCGGAATGGGCCGTACCGGAACGCTGTTCTCGTACATGCAAAAGGGTGTCGTGCCCGACATCATGACCAGCGCCAAAGGTTTGGGCGGCGGCTTCCCGGTCGGCGCGCTGCTGACCACAGCCGATATCGCGAGCGCGTTCTCGGTCGGCGTGCACGGCACCACCTACGGTGGCAACCCACTGGCGTGCGCCGTCGCGGGCGCCGTCTTCGATGTGATCAACACGACGGAAGTGCTCGATGGCGTCAAAGCGCGGCATTCGTTGTTCATCGAAGGGTTGAGGGCGATCAATGCGCGCCGCCGAGTCTTCTCCGAGCTGCGCGGTGAAGGCGTCTGGATTGGCTGCGAACTCGATGCGAGCGGCAAGGGCAAGGCGATGGACGTAGTCCGGGCCGCGGGCGAAGCCGGGCTGCTGTTGCTCGCCGCAGGTCCCGACGTCGTGCGTATCGCGCCGTCGCTGGTTATTTCGCTCGACGAAATCCTGGAAGGGTTGGCGCGTCTCGAAACGGCGCTCACTCGAGCTTTGCCTTAAAACAAGGGTCTTGAGCGGGCGATGTTCTGCGTCAGGCCAATCGCCCGCGATGACCTAGGAAGTGTCCTCACGCTAACCGAGCGCACCGGCACCGGCTTGACGACGTTGCCGGCGAATCGCGAGCGCCTTGCCGAGCGCATTGCCCGCTCACTCGCTTCATTTGCGGGCACCGCCAATCGTGCCGACGCATGCTACATGTTCGTGCTTGTCGATACGGCGCCCGCCCGAGCTGACGGCAACGGTGACAGAGGCAGCGAGCGCGTCGTGGGGATCTGCGGGATCGAAGCGGCGGTGGGCTTGAAGGAGCCTTGGTACAACTACCACGTGGGCACGCTCGTCCATGCGTCGCGTGCGCTGAACGTCTACACGGTCGCGCCGACGCTCTTTCTCGCCAACGACCATACCGGCCACAGCGAGCTCTGTTCGCTCTTTCTCGACCACCAGTTCCGTCATGGCAAGAACGGCGTGCTGCTCGCCAAATCGCGGCTATTGTTCATCGCGGAATTCGCAGATCGATTTTCCGCGAAGATCATCGCGGAACTGCGCGGACTCCTCGATGACTCCGGCAAGAGTCCGTTCTGGGAGGGCTTGGGCCGGCATTTCTTTGCGATGGAATATTCGACCGCCGATTACCTGACCGGCATCGGCCAGAAATCGTTCATCGCCGAACTGATGCCCAAGCATCCGGTTTACGTGAATCTTCTGCCCGAGACCGCGCGCGATGCAATCGGTGCCGTTCACGCCGACACCGCACCCGCGCGCGCGATGCTCGAACAGGAAGGATTTCGCTACGAGGGCTACGTGGATATTTTCGACGCCGGCCCCACCTTCGAGTGTTTTCGCGACAATATCCACGCGGTGCGGCAGTCGCAGGTATTGCAAGTCGCGCTGGGGGACGCGGATCCCGTCTCCGACAGCATGACCGACGATATTCTGTGGCTCGTGGCGAACCGTGATTTCGCCGATTTCCGCGCGCTCGTCACCTCGGCACCGGCCCGTGTCGATCGGTTTCCTCTTAAGCCCTATGTCGCCGCTGCGCTTAGCGTTGGCGACGGGGACTCGATCCGCGCGGTACCGCTCGCTCCAGCAGACAGATAACCGCGTTGCGCGAAATCAACTTCGACGGCATTCCGGGCCCGACGCACAACTACGCGGGCCTCGCGCGAGGCAATCTCGCGGCATCGCGGAACGCTCGGCTGGTTGCGAATCCTCGCGCAGCCGCGTTGCAGGGCTTGGCGAAAATGCGCGCGTTGCATGCGCGCGGATTCCCGCAAGCGGTATTGCCGCCGCACGAGCGACCCGACGTGGGTGCGCTGCGTGCGCTCGGATTTGCGGGTAGCGATGCGGCAGTCTTGGCGCAAGCCGCAACGAGCGCACCGGCGTTGCTCGCGGCGTGTTCGTCGGCGGCCGCGATGTGGGCCGCCAACGCCGCGACGGTGAGCCCCTCGGCGGACACGGCGGACGCCCGTGTGCATTTCACGCCCGCCAATCTCGTGACGCATTTCCATCGGTCGCTGGAGGCGCCGGCGACTACCCGCATTCTGCGCGCGGTATTTAGAGACGCAGCCCGCTTCGCCGTGCACGATCCGCTGCCTGCCGTGCCGCAATTCGGTGACGAAGGGGCGGCGAACCATACGCGCTTCGTTCCCGACGCAGGCGCCGGCGGAGTCGAGTTCTTCGTGTTTGGCCGATACGGCAGCGGCAACGGCATTGTTCCGGCGAATTTTCCCGCGCGGCAAACGTTCGATGCGTCCGCGGCCATCGCCCGGCGCCACAGCCTCGATCCGGCGCGCACCGTGTTTGCGCAGCAACACCCGGCCGCCATCGACGCCGGCGTATTTCACAACGACGTGATCGCCGTGGGTCACGGCACACTCCTTTTTTGCCACGAACGGGCGTTCCTCGATCAGCACGCCGTACTCGCAGACCTGGCCGCACGCGTCGGCCCGGCGTTCCGGCCGATTGTCGTGCGCGATTCCGAACTGGGCATGGCGGACGCCGTTGCGACTTACCTGTTCAACAGCCAGCTACTCACCAACCCCGACGGGCAGATGACGCTCGTGGCCCCCGAGGAGTGTCGAGAGCATGCACGGGTCGCCGCATATCTTGACCAACTCACGCGCAGGGGAACCGGCATAGCCGAAGTGCTGACGTTCGATCTAAGGCAAAGCATGAAGAACGGCGGCGGTCCGGCCTGTCTGCGCTTGCGGGTCGTATTGAACGAAGACGAGCTCGCGGCAATACGGGCCCGCGTGTTTCTCGATGACGCGCTCAGCGACGCGCTGGAAATCTGGATTCGACGCCATTATCGGGATCGATTGGCGCCCGAAGATCTGGCTGACAGCGAGCTCCTCGGCGAATCGCGGCGCGCGCTGGACGAACTCACGCAGTTATTGCAACTTCCCGGGATTTATCCGTTTCAAGGCGACGGTTCAGCGCCGGCACGTTCCGCGGCGGGCGCTGGACCGGACCGAGGGTAAGCATCGCCTGGCCCGGATCAAGAACGGGCGTGAGCCGGCGACCTTGCGTTTCCCAAGCGCGCCCGTGCAAGTCATCGTCAGCCAGACTCTGCGCGACTGCTGAACATAGCCGCACGGCCGTCAATCTGCCGCGACCGCCGGCAACTCCCGGTGGTGCCGTACGGGCGACCACAGCACCGCGCCCGCGGCGAGTGCGAGTCCCAGCACGCCGATGGTGAGCAAGGTCGCGCGCAGGCCGATGACAGTCGCAAGCGCTCCCCCCACGAGTGAACCCAGCGGCGCGGCAGCGACAGTCAGAAAACGCATCGTCGCGGTCATTCGGCCCAACAGCCGGTCCGGCGTGATCGCCTGCCGCAACGCGAGGTAATTGATCCCGTACAGCACCGCGCCGAAGTCGAATACGAGCATTGCCATCCCGAGTACGACCGTCGCAAGCCACGGCGGACCCGAGATAAGCCCGAACGCTTGCCAGGCTAATGCCGACAGGATCAGTCCCTGCACGATGATCGGACCCACGCCAAATCGCGCCGTCAGGCGCTCCGCGAACGCGGCTGCCAAGACGCAGCCCAATCCGCCGAACATGAACGTCAGACCGATCGCGCCGGCCGACATCGACAAATCGCGGGTGGCGAACAGGATCAACACCGCGAGTTGCATGTGATGCAGGAATTGCCATAGGCCGGCGAGCCACGCCAACGCAAGCAGCGTGCGGTTGCGCCACACAAGTTTCAGGCCTTCGCCGATCTCGGCCCAAACCGACTCAGTTCCGCCGCGATGCGCGACGTCGGTGGGCGCGCGGACCCTGCGTAGCATAAGCGCCGACGCGAAGAACGCGGCGGCATCGAGCACGATGGCCATCGGCGCCGTCAACGCCTGGATCAAGCCACCGGCAAGTCCCGGGCCAATCAGCGCCACCGAGGTTTCCCCCAGAGCGATCTTGGCGTTCGCCTCGACCAGCCGTTTGCGGCCGGCCATCTGCGCGAGCAGCACCTGATAGGCCGCTCCGCCAACCACGTTTTGGACGCCGCAAAAGAAGCCGACGACATACAGAATCTCGATCGACAGTGCGTTCGTGAACGCGCTCACCGGAATCGCGAGCAGCGCGAGACCGCGACCGAGATCCGTGGCGATGACTATGGGAAGCTTGCGCACGCGGTCGAGCAGCACGCCGGCGTGCAGCGAGACGAGTGCAAACGGCAGCGTCTCGAGCGCGATCAGAATGCCCATCTGCATTGGCGTCGCCTGCAGCAGCAGCGCGGCGGTCAGCGGTAGCGCTAGATTGGTGATTTGGGCGCCGAACGACGTAATCGTCAGCGATGCCCACAGCTTGCGGAAATCCGGCGAGAGCCACAGACCCCGAAACGCACGGCGCGACCATTGTTGCAACGGTTTCATGACGGCACCTGCTGGTCATCCGCGACCGGTGGTTAGCGGACGCCTTGAAGTAAAAAAAAGCCCCGCACGCGCGGGGCTTCTGGGAAACGATTGGTTAAAACTCTATCGGCGCCTCAGCGCGTAGGCACCCAAAGAGGCCAGAAGCAGCGCCATCAACAGCATTGTCCATTCGGACATCGTCGGGATGTCGCGGCTAACGGGTGCAAACGTCGTCGTCGATCCGCCGCCGATGATGAAGTTGAGGCCGCTACTATCGAGCGCCAGGATTCCCAGGCCGCCCAAGTTTCCGCTGAACGAGCCGTGGCACGGTCCTGCCCGAATGTCGGCATTGGTCACCGTGGGAAAGGCGGCTATGCCCGCTGGCGTCAACGTGGCGGCAGACGAACTGCAGCTGCCACCCGTAATAATTCCTGGAACCAACGCGGAGAGCCATGTGTACGCTCCGTCATGTCCAAGCAAGCCCCCGCCGGACGCAACGAAGTTGGCAATCGCGCCAGCATTGGCCGCGAGTGCGGCTTCCTCCGCTGCATCGACGTCGTTGCCCACGTTGTCACCCGGATACACGATAACCGCAGGATTGGCGGTGCCGGCGGCAAGGTTCGCAAAAAACGTGTTGATGCCGGTGGCTGTATCGATGCAGGTAACCGTGCGAACGGGAACGAGCTTTTGCCCCGGCCAGTACGCGGCACCGCAGCCATCGCTGGACGTCGGCGTCGCGGTGGCGGGGACCGATGGCGCCGCTCCGAGAACGACGATCGTGCCGTCGTTGCCTGGCCGCGTGACACCCGACAACAGGTTCGCCAACGCGTTCTGGATATACAGCCAGCCCTGTAAGTTATTCGTACCGTCGAACGAGCCATGATCCCCTAGATCGTCACCGCCGAGAATCACCGGACCCGCCCAGACACTTGGGGCGAATGCTGCGGCGCACGCGAAAGCGGCTGCTGCAAATATTCCCTTGCCTTTACCTGCCATCGAAATCTCCCTTGTTCGTAATTGGCTTTGCCTGGAAACGCGTTGATAACCGACTGGAAATTCTACGCAGCACGTGCGAGTTTGGAAAGCGCGGAGTTCGCGTATTTGGTTTGCACTCGTCGAGAGGCCCTAGACGGGGCGCATCTTGTACTGTACATCACTTCGGCCGAGGCCTAGGCAATACTTGATGGAATGTCCGGGCGAGC